>JANYJH010000295.1 GCA_025361865.1 Phragmitibacter sp. | reverse complement strand
TCATAAGCTCGACAAAGGAGAAACCTTTGGTCAAGGGGCGATGGAATGTGGTTTTCATGAAAGGTGGTGGGTCGGTGATGGTGTGACCGAGACTGAATGGAATCCGCAGACTCAGGGGATTTGCGGCCCCTGAGCCTGCTGGATTGGGATCAAGGCGTGTAAACCAGCATATTGTCGGAGGAGAGCGTGAGCTTCGCGGCGGCAGAGGTTTGGTCGGTAGTGCTGATCCCCGGCACTACGAACTTCTTACCACTAAAAGCGCCGTCAACGGGTGCTTTGCCAGTAACAACATCGGTAACTGCGGCAGCTACACTCGTGGTTGTCCAAGCGACACCGGCGGCGGCACCAGCGGCATAGACGGAAGCGATGCTTTGGGCATTGCGTTGGTTTCGAGCATTCTTCGCAGCAGCATTCACGTTGCCAATATTGGGGATCGCAATAGCGGCGATGACGCCGATGACTGCGATGACCACCAACATTTCCACAAGGCTGAAACCACTGCGTAGGGTTGATTTGCGGGGTGCGATCATACTTTTGAGTTTGGAAAAGAAGGTGGTTGTATGAGCAGGTCTTTTTTCGCCGCTCATCCCCACATAGGTGGGAAACCATTCTTCATTGCTCGTTTTTCCTGCTGGGCTCGGCGATGGCCACCGAGCCCTTCTGGTCATGTCAGCAGAGGCTGACTCAGATCAGATCAAGGTGTGTAAACCAGCATGTTGTCGGAAGACATCGTGAGCTTCACAGCTGCGGAGGTCTGGTCTGTCGTGCTGATGCCAGGAACGACGAACTTCTTGCCGCTGAAAGCGCCATCGACAGGAGCTTTACCGGTGACAACATCCGTAACAGCAGCGGCGACGCTGGTGGTGGTCCAAGCAACGCCAGCGGCGGAGCCAGCAGCAAAGACGGAAGCGATGCTTTGGGCATTGCGTTGGTCCTTGGCATTCTTCGCAGCAGCGTTAACGTTGCCGATGTTTGGAATCGCGATAGCGGCGATGACGCCGATGACTGCGATAACGACGAGCATTTCTACAAGGCTGAAGCCTTGTTTGAGGTTCTTCTTCAGGTTGGTGTATTTCATAGTATTCAGGTAGTTGTAGTTTTCTTTTACATGTGGTGTTTCTGCCGCCGGAAAGCGATAAAACCATTCACGCTATAAATATTATAATGATTCGAGTTATAATCAAGAGGTTTTATAATAAATTTCATATTAACTGATGTTTAGCAGACTTTTAGGCAAAACTACCCAGTGAAATTAATATAACCACCATACTATCATAACAGAGTAGCCACTGCATAAAATTATGCTTAGGGTGACTTTCCCAGTCCGAGTATCGGAAACCCAGGGTGTCCCATTGTTGGGACCGAGTAGGTTGGATGTTTTACAAGTCTGCGCTTTAGAACGCAGCACGTCCCTTTGTTTAAAAGGCTTCAGACGCGGATCATGTCTTTGATCACCTGAAACCACAGGAATAAGTAACCGCGCCAGGAATAGCGGAAGTGCTCCTCATCTGCACGCACGATGACGCCAGCGCGGAGATTGTGATCCACTTGCTGAGTGAGGTCATTCTCGATCATCGCATGAAGCGCCTCTGGGTCTTGGGCGATGCGTTGATCTTCCGGCACTTGTTGCTTGGCCAGGAACGCCTCATGGGAGCACAGCATGTCATCGAAGATTTCGGCATCATTGCAGCGATTCATCACCTGCTTTGGGCCCAATTTCATGGTCAGGCTGAAAGGGTAATTCGTGGTGATATAGGAAATGCCCTCGGCAGTCCGTGTGGTCAGACAGGCGTGGGAGAAGACGAACTCGCCTTGCTGGGCGATGTTGATCGTGGCCTGTAGGTGCTTTGCTTCATGGTAGAAGATGCGGATGAAGTTATCCGTGTCCTCCCACTTCCAGCCTGCGTCATCGGTCTGCGCAAAGCCCGCCGTTTCGACCTCTGAGCTGATTTCGTCAAGATCAGGAAAGATGTCCCGCGAGGGCGGGAACCGGTGCTTGACCTCGCTCTTGATGGGGAAGCGGAGTTTACTCACGCGACCGAGAATCTCTACCCAAGGGAAGACAAACCACAGCGCGACGCCTACGACGCCCCAGGCCTGTTCTTCGCCAGACAGGAAGTAACCGGAAAGATAGGAGGCGGCGAGAATGGCCACCCAACCTAGCTTCGCCACATAGCGATTGTTGTAAGTGCGGCAGGCCCACGCGAACAGGAGCAGAGCAAGGACGAAAAGAGCGTTGGGCAACACGGGCTGGAAAAAGAACCCACATCCTAAGCACATCCATCAAGGAAAGCAAACACCGCGCATCATCTGTGCTATGCTCGTCGTAAGACAACTCATGAATTCATTCTCCCTGCACCAGCCCACGCGCCTTTTCTTTGGCGATGATCAAGATGAAGCCTTCGCCACAGCTTCGGCGAGCCTTGGCAAAACCGCACTCCTTCTCCTCGGCGGAGGCTCCATGATTCGCCTCGGTTACGCAGATCGCCTCACGAAAGCCTTCACCGCGAAGGGCGTGAAAGTCACCCGCTTCCAAGGCATCGAGCCCAATCCCCAGGCCGTGACCATCAACAAGGCTGCCGCGCAGGCGAAAGCCGACGGCGTGGACTTCATCATCGCCCTCGGTGGCGGCTCCGTCATGGATGCGGCGAAGGGAATCGCCATCTTGCTGCATGAGAAAGCGGACGACATCTGGCCCTACTGCCTTGGCGAAAGCAAGGGCGGTCAATACAGCGGTGCCGCGCCCGTCGTCTGCATCCCAACCACCGCCGCGACGGCCAGCGAAATCACCATGTTCGCGGTCATCTCTCACGCTGCTGATAAAGGTAAGAGCGTCCTCGCCGCTGACTGTATCAAGCCGCACGTAAGCTGGCTGAATCCAGCCTTCACGACCACAGTCAATGCCACCACCACGGCTGACGGCGGCGCTGACATCCTCAGCCACGTTCTGGAAGATTACCTCACCGGAGGCAATGCCAGCCCGCTCGCGGACATGCACAGTGAAGCCGTCATGCGCACCGTCATTGAAACGCTTCCTAAAGCCCTCGCTGATCTCACGAATGTAGATCACCGCGCTCAGCTTCTCTGGGCCAGCAATCTCGCGCTTAATGGCTATCACCTCGCAGGCCGCACGGGCGGGGCCTTCCCCATGCACGCGATGGAACACGCGCTCAGTGGTTGGATGCCAGATCTCGCTCACGGTCGCGGTTTAGCCTCCATCTTCCCCGCATACTTCCGCTGGCTCCACCAAGAAGGCCGTTCCCATGAACGCCTTGCCCGTCTGGGCCGCATCCTGTTCGGCGTCATGGAGAGTGATGACAGCATCGCCGCGCTGCGCTTCATCGAGCGCTTCTCCGGCTGGCTGCGAGATAACGGCCTCTTGCAAAGCCTTGCCTCGCTTGGTTTCAACACCGCAGATTATCCGGCCATCGCGGCTTATTCAGCCCGCGTTTACGGAGAGAACGGAGCCATCTCCGCCGCAGGGCCGCTCAATGCCGCAGGCATCGTCGCCATCTACGAAGCCACCGCGCACAACGCATGAGTAAGACCTTCCTGCTCGGCGGAGACCTCTCCGTCAACCGCCTCGGCTACGGGGCCATGCGCCTCTGCGGACAGCCCGGAAACTTCGGCCCTTATGCGGATTGGGAAGGAGGCAAAACCTTGCTGCGTCGGGCCGTGGAGCTGGGTGTGAACTTCATTGATACCGCCCATCCGTATGGCCCCGGCTTCAATGAAGAACTCATCGCGGATGCCCTCGCGCCTTATGGCAACGTCATCATCACCACCAAGGGCGGCGTTGAAAAGACCGCGCCCGACAAGGTCTTCCCCGATGGCAAACCGGAGAGCCTGCGTCGGTTTTGTGAGCTGAGTCTGAAGCGGCTCAAGCTCGAATCCATCCCGCTTTATCAGCTTCACCGACCTGATCCCGCCGTGCCCTTTGCGGAGAGCGTAAGCACCTTGGCCAAACTCCGCGCGGAAGGAAAGATACGTCACATCGGCCTTTCCAATGTGACGCTGGAACAGGTCGAAGAAGCCCAGGCCATCGTCCCCATCGCCAGTGTGCAGAACCGCTACAACATCACTGAACGTGGCGATGATGAACTCGTTTATCACTGCACGCAGCATGACATCGCCTACCTGCCGTGGGGCCCGCTCGCGGCGCGACCCTTTGACCGCGAAGCCCCGCTGGCTAAGGCAGAGAGCGTGCTCGCCACCATCGCCGAACGACTCAGAGCCACGCCCAGCCAGATCGCCTTGGCTTGGCTGCTGCATCGTTCCACGAACATCATCGTCATACCCGGCACCACCAGCATCGCCCATCTTGAAGAGAATATGGCCGCTGCTGATCTCAGTCTTTCATCAGGCGATCTCGCCGAACTGCAAAACATCACACCCGACCTCTAAAATATGAACTACTCCGCTCCAGACCTCACCATCCATCCACCACGCAGCACCCGCACCCGCCTCGGCGGCTACGTTCTTCTGCCACGCATGTTGGATAAATGCCGCGCTGAACTCAACGGCAAGAATGGCGAATACCACTACAACTGTCCGCTCGATCAGCGCATCCTTGGCTTTGCCGGAATCGATGCCGCAGCCCTCAAGGCCGAAGTCGCCAAAGGCAAAACCGACAGCGAAATTCTTCAGTGGATCACTGAAAATCAAACCCACAAACGGAGTGATGTCGAGATCGCCCAATGGAGCGCTTTCCGTGAAGCCTCGACGATGGGAGACAATGGCAGCCGCGAATTCGTGAACGCTCAGATCAAGGCAGCAGGCGGCGCGGAACGTGAAGATCTGGCCACTTGGTTCGACTGGCTGGACTTCGATGACTACGTTTCCTATGGCGGCAAACCTTGAGACACCGCTATGACCGAACGAGCACAAAATAGCCTCCTGGGTGCCTATGTGGCCGACGCTGCGGCGCTCGGCCTGCATTGGATCTACGACACGGACCGACTTACCGCACTGGCCGCAGATGGTCGTCCGCTGGAGTTTCGCGAACCGGACCCGAAAGCCTATGAAGGTGTGAAGTCCTACTTCGCGCATCCCAACCGTAAGGCAGGCGATCTCTCTCCCTATGGCGAGTCCGCGCTGGTCATGGCGAAGAGCCTCAAGGCCAATGCCAACGTCTATAACCGCGCCGGATACATCACAGAATTTCAGCGCTTCTTTGGCGAAGGTTATGATGGCTACCGCGACCACGCCACGCGTGAAACCTTGGCGAATCTGGTGGCGAAGAAAAAGGTCACCGGCGCTGATGATAATGAGATGTCCGCGATAGGGAAACTCCCGCCGCTCATCGTCGCACACGCTGAAGATGCGCGATTGATTGACCTCGCGAAAGACGCCGCATCCGTGACGAATGAAAACGCCATCGCCCGGGAAGGCGCACGCATCGTGGCCACCACTTTGCGTGCCCTGCTGCGCGGAGCCACCCTACCCGATGCCTTGCACACCGGCCTGAAGGAAGCGATGGGACCGATGCGCACGAAGCTGGACGAAGCCCTTCGCTGGCCCTCCATCCGGCCCGCGAAAGCCGCGCAACACTTCGGCTCCGCCTGCCCCATTCCTCAAGCCCTGCCGCTCAGCTTTGCCTTGCTTCACACCGCGAAGACCTATGAAGAAGCCGTGCGGGCGAACATCCTCGCCGGGGGTGACTCCTGTGGCCGCGCCATGTTCCTCGGAGCCGTCGCCGGTGCCATCTGGGGCGTGCCCGATGAATGGAAAGCGAAGCTGCGGCAGTGGGAGTTGTTGGAGTCGCTGAGTTAGTAGTTAGGCTGCTTCGTTCGGCGAGCTGCCGGTGGACTTGTTCTATTTTTCAGATGATTGGCCTTTGATCACCAAACCAAACAGAAAAAGTGCATCGTGGTTTCAAAACACTTCTATTCGGCATTGTCGCCATCGTAGTCTTGCTTATGGCCCTCGTTGGTTACACCATCGGACCTAGGCTTTATTACATGAAGAGCGAGTATGTAACTGCCAAGGTTATTTGGGCAGCTGACCGCTTCGTGACTGAGCACCCCAAGAAATGGCCTCAATCATGGCAGGATCTCGGCAGCGATGATCTCAGCCGATACACGGACTTCCGTTTCGACCTCACGCCCGAGATGATCATCCGTGACCGACAGTTGATCTATAGCGCCATCCAACCCAAGTGCCATCAGTATCGCACCTACCCGCACGCACGCGAACAACTCGACGGTATATACGAAAAGCTCACGTCTGTTTCAAGCCGCCAATGAAGCCCAAGCATTAAGTGTCTAGCCGTCTCCTGTGAACGAAGCCGAACCCATTCAGAAACTGCTCTTTGTTTGCAGCCGGAACAAGCTTCGCAGTCTTACTGCTGAGAAGCTGTTCGAGGGTTTTCAGGCGTATCAGGTCCGCTCTGTTGGCACGCAACCAGACGCACGCATCGTCATTACAGAAGGGCACATCGGTTGGGCTGATCTCATTTTTGTCATGGAGAAGTCCCACCTGAACCGCATCCGCCAGAAATTCCCGGAGGCACTTCAAGGCAAGCAAGTCATCACGCTTTCCATCCCTGACGACTACGAGTTCATGCAGCCCGAACTGCTCGACGAATTACGATGCAAACTGGGTTCCTATGTCATGCTCCCGGACGAGACTGGCAACGCTTGCTGATGTCCTGAGATATTTTATGAAGAAGGCGCGTTGTTTATGCCTCCATGAAATATCTTACGCTTCGTCCGTTTCTCGCCCTGTGCTTCATCACTGCGCTTCATGCGGCAGACTTGCCCGTGCCGGAGGGGGTGAGCTTTGAGAAGGGCATCGAATTTTCCCATGCGGCGGATCAACATTTACAACTCGATATCGCTCGTCCAAAAGACGGCGAGGGGCTGTTGCCAGCCGTTGTCTGCATTCATGGCGGCGGCTTCCGAGCGGGCACACGGGAGAGCTATGACAAGCTTTGTCTGACTCTGGCTCAGCGCGGTTATGTGGCGCTGACGGTGACGTATCGACTCGCTCCGGCTTATCCGTTTCCGGCGGCAGTGTTGGATTGCAAAAGCGCCGTCCGTTGGTTGCGGGCGAATGCGGCGAAGTATCATGTCGATCCCACGCGCATCGGCGTGACAGGCGGCTCGGCAGGCGGCCATCTGGCGCAGTTCTTGGGAGTAACGAACGGCGTGAAACAGTTCGACGCAGGCGAGAATCTGGATCAATCCAGCGACGTGAGCTGCGTGGTGAATTACTACGGGCCGAGCGATCTGACGAAGTCCTATGGAAAGAGTGTGGATGCGGCGGAAGTGCTGCCCCTTTTCTTCGGCGGCGATCTGAGCACGAAGCTTCGCGAGCACATCGTGGGAAGCCCTTTGTATTGGGTGACGCCGAGCGCCGTGCCGACCCTCTGTGTGCATGGCACGGAGGACAAATACGTGGCTTACGAGCAGGCGACCTGGTTGGTCGAAAAGCTCAAGGCGAGCCAAGTGGAAGTAGAGCTGCTCACGCTGCCGGGCGCAGGTCACGGCTTCAAGGGTGAGGATGCGGTGAAGGCGGAAGCCGCGCTGCTGGCGTTCTTTGAATCTCATCTCAAGCCAAAGAGTGCTGCCAAGTGAAGGCGCTCCCGTTTTGATCAGCGATATCCTCAAAAAATGTTGCTTGCGTGAGAGCTGGGTAAGAGCCTTAGCCTTGTCTTATGAAAACACTCTTTACGCAGGTGCCGAGTCCCGTCGGCGAGCTGCTGCTAACCACCGATGGCAAGGCTTTGACCGGACTCTATTTCGACAACGAGCACGGCCTTACCAGCGAGGCTGAGCGCGATGACTCACATCCCGTTTTCAAGACAACGGCCAAGCAGTTGAAGGAATACTTCGCCGGTAAGCGCACGGAATTTGATGTGCCTTTGCAACCGACTGGCACTGAGTTTCAGCTCAACGTCTGGCTGGCCTTGCGGGAGATTCCTTATGGCCAAACGATCAGCTATGGCGAGCAGGCGAAGCGCATTGGCAGGCCCACGGGATCAAGGGCTGTCGGCACCGCGAACGGGCGCAATCCCATCAGCATCATCGTCCCGTGTCATCGGGTGATCGGGGCCAATGGATCGCTCACCGGCTACGGTGGTGGCTTGGCGCGGAAGGAGCTGCTCTTAGCGCTGGAGCGCAAATAAGCTGCTCCACTCACTTGGCCTTGGCCGCAGTCACTTTGCGCAGCGTGGCTAGAAAGGTCTTCAGTGCGGGTGACTTATTATCCGCGCGCCAGACAGCGGCCAGTTGGATCTCAGGAAAGCCTTTGATGGGACGAAGGACGAGGCCATCAGGGACTTCGCGGACGACGTAATCGGAGATCAGGAAGAGGCCGACGCCGTCTTGCACCATCTTGGTGGCCACGGGAGGCTGGGTGGATTGATAGGCCACGCGCGGCTTGAAACCAGCGGTCACACATTGCTCCACGAGCCAGTCGTAAAGCGGTGGATTGATGTGACGCGCAAAGAAGATGAGGCGACGCTTGGCGAGTGAGGCCAGGCTGATTTCCTTCTCGCTGGCCAAGACATCCGTGGCGGGCATGAGGACGCACCAGCGGCCTTTAATGACAGGCCGCACCACGAACGAAGGATGCGTGATGGGCAGGATGGCGATGCCGACTTCGATGCGCCGTTCCTTCAGGGCTGCGATGACTTCAGCGGTGTAGAGCTCGACGGATTCGATCTCGATGTCCGGGTGATCTTCCGCCAAACGATGAAAGACGGGACCGAGGAAGGGCAGGTTCGTGAATTCGACAAAGCCGATGCGTAATCGGCTGCGCTCTGCGCCCCCGAGCAGCGCGGCTTCAGCGATAGCGTCTTCCACTGCGGAGAGGATTTTCTTGGCCCGTTTCAGCATGGTTTTCCCAGCAACGGTGAGGGCCACATGCTGTCGGCTTCGGTCCAGGAGGCGCGCATTGAGTTCGCCTTCAAGCTGGGAGATCAGGTGGCTGACGGCTGGCTGGGTGAGCGAGAGCATCTGCGCGGCACGTCGAAAATGAAGCTCTTCAGCCACGGCCACAAAGCAGCGCAAATGTCGCAATTCCATGCGCCTTGATAAATATCATTGATCACGATGCGTCAAGACTGCATTAGCGTTCTCTGGCTCCAATGTGATGATAGGCAAAACCCTCACCCTGATGTTGCGAGACATGAAAACGAACCCCGCCTCACTAGGGCTGTCCCGCACTGGGCGTCCTTGTGGGGTGCGGGCAGCGTAGTTTGATCACGGATCAACACCCACCCATATCAAATCATGTCTTCAGAATCTTCACGTATCTGGTTCATTACAGGCTGCTCCTCCGGCTTCGGTCGCGAGCTTGCGGAGCAAGTGCTTCTCACTGGTGATCGCCTCATCGCCACGGTGCGCAAGGCGGACGCGCTGGATGATTTGCGTTCAGTCTATGCGGAGACTTTGCGCGTCGTGACTCTGGACGTGACGGATGCCGCGCAGGTGCAGGAAGTGGTCGCAGCGGCGGCGGGCGAATGGGGGCGCTTGGATGTCGTGGTGAACAATGCGGGCTATGGTTTGCTCGGAGCGGTCGAGGAATGCAGCGACGCGCAAATTCAGCGTTGTCTGGACACGAATCTCATGGGGCCGCTCCATGTCATGCGTGCGGTGTTGCCCATTCTGCGGGCGCAGAAGAGCGGACATCTCATCAACATGAGCGCGGCGGCGACCCTCTCCAACTACGCGGGCTTCGGCATCTACGGCGGAGCGAAGGCGGCTTTGGAAAGTATCAGCGAGGCCGTGCGCGCTGAGGTGGCACCGCTGGGAATCAAGGTGACGCTGGTCGTGCCGGGTCCGTTCCGCACGGATTTCATCTCCCGTTCTCTGGTCAAGGCGGATGGAAAGATCACTGATTATGAAAAGACCTGCGGGCAGTTCGCAGGCTTTCTGGAACGCATCAACGGCAAGCAACCCGGTGATCCCACCAAAGCCGCAGCCGCGATCGTGAAGATGATTCATGATGGTAAAGCGCCGCTGCGTCTGCCTTTGGGGAAATACGTGACGGAGAAGATTCGTAAGCGTAATGCGAATTCTGAACGCGAACTCACTGAGTGGGAAGCTATCGCCGTGGCGACTGATTATTAGGCGCGAAGAAACCTCCCTCATCCCTTTCATCTTTCATAACTTCACATGTGGATCGTCCGTCTCGCCCTTAGCCGTCCCTATACTTTCGTCGTGGCGGTGCTGGTGCTTTTATTGATGACGCCCTTCATCATGCTGCGCACGCCGACGGACATCTTCCCGGCTATCAATATCCCCGTCGTCAGCGTCATCTGGCAATACGGCGGGCTCAATGCGCAGGAGATGGAGCAGCGCATCGTCTATACTTACGAGCGCTCGCTAAGCGCCACGGTGAACGACATTGAGCACATCGAGACGAACTGCTACAACGGCACGGGCGTGGTGAAGGTCTTCTTCCAGCCATACGCCAGCGTGGATGCGGGCGTGGCGCAGCTCACGGCCATTGCGCAGACCGTGCTGCGGCTGATGCCGCCGGGCCAGCAGCCGCCGCTGGTCATCCGTTACAACGCCTCCGCCGTGCCGATCCTGCAATACAGCATCAGTAGCAGCACGATGGGCGAGCAGGAGACCTATGACCTTACGCAAAATCTCATCCGCGTCGGTTTGTCCGTGGAGCGTGGAGCCAGCATCCCGTGGCCTTACGGCGGCAAGACGCGCCTCGTCAGTGTGGACCTCGATCTCCCAGCATTGAAGGCCAAGAACCTCACGCCTTCTGATGTGGTTAATGCCATCAGCGGTCAGAATCTCATCCTGCCCAGCGGCACTGCGAAGATCGGTTCCACCGAGTATGACATCGAGTTGAATGCCAGCCCGAAGATCCTGGATGAACTGAATGAGCTTCCGGTGAAGACGGTGAATAATTCCACCATCCGTCTTCGAGATGTGGCCCATGTCCACGACGGCTCGCTTCCGCAACAGAACATCGTTCGTCAGGATGGGAAGCGCGGCGTCTTGCTCACTATTCTGCGCAATGGCGCGGCTTCCACGCTGGAAGTGGTCAATCGCATCAAGGCCGCGATGCCCCGCATTCTGGCCTCCGCGCCGCCAGATTTACAGGTGAAGGAGTTCGCGGATCAGTCCGTGTTCGTGCGGGCCGCGATCAATGACGTGGTGAAGGAAGGACTCGTCGCGGCGGCTCTCACCGCGATCATGATCCTGCTCTTCCTCGGCTCCTGGCGCAGCACGCTCATCATCGCCATGAGCATTCCTTTGTCCGTGCTCAGCTCGCTGGCGATCCTCAGCGCCTTAGGTGAAACGATCAATCTCATGACGCTGGGCGGCCTCGCGCTGGCCGTCGGTATTCTCGTGGATGACGCCACCGTGGAGATCGAAAACATCCACCGCCAGATGGCGCAAGGGAAGCCGCTGGTGCAGGCGATTCTGGATGGCGCGCAGGAGATCGCCTTGCCTGCTTTCGTGTCCACGTTGTGCATCTGCATCGTCTTCGTGCCTATGTTCTTCCTCGCGGGCGTGGCGCGTTATTTGTTTGTTCCACTCGCTGAAGCCGTGGTCTTCGCGATGCTCTCCAGCTACCTGCTGAGCCGCACGATCATCCCCACTCTGGTGATGTGGTTCTATGCGAATGTGAAGCACGATGAACAGCGCGGCGCGGGCTTCAATCTATTCACGCCCTTCCAGATGTTTCAGGAATTCTTTGAGGCCACGTTCGAGCGTTTCCGCCTCTGGTATCGGGCCTTGCTGGGCGTATTGCTGGAACGTCGCGTGATCTTCGCGCTCGTCTTTCTCGTGTTCTGCATCGGCTCCTGGATGCTCACGCCAGAGCTGGGTCAGGACTTCTTCCCGGCCGTGGATGCGGGTCAGTTCCGACTGCATCTCCGCGCCCGAAGCGGCACTCGCATTGAAGAGACGGCGCGCATCGTTGATCAGGTGGAACAGTCCATCCGCAAAGAAATCCCCGAGTCAGAAATAAGCGGCGTGCTCGATAACATCGGTCTGCCCAACTCCGGCATCAGCACGAGTTACATGAATAACGGCACCATCGGCGTCGGTGATGCGGACATCTACGTTTCCCTCAATCACGAGCACCAGCCCACTGAAGGCTACATCCGCAGCTTGCGCCTGAAATTGAACCGCGAGTTCCCCGGCACCCTGTTCTATTTCCTGCCCGCAGACATCGTGGGACAGACCATCAACTTCGGCCTGCCCGCTCCCTTCAATGTGCAGATTTCCGGGCGTGATCAGAATGGAAACCGGGCCATCGCCGCGAAGCTCGCGGAGAAGATCCGACAGATTCCCGGAGCCGTGGATGTGCGTGTGCAACAACCCGCCGACCAGCCGAAACTCCGCTTCGCCGTGGATCGCACCAAGGCCAGCGCCATCGGCTTGACCGAGCATGATGTGGCTGACGCGGTGCTGTTCTCCTTAAGCGGCAATGGACAAGTCGCGCCTGCCTATTGGTTGAACCCGATCTTTGGTATTTCCTATTCCATCAGCGTGCGCGTGCCGGAGCGTTCGATGGATTCCATCAATGCGTTGCAAGCCATTCCTATCAGCGGGAGCAAGGCGGGCGACGGCAGCGGGCAGATCCTCGCGAACCTCGCCACTATGACCCGCACCCAAGGCCCACCGGTCGTCAGCCACTACAATGTGCAGCCAGTCATAGACATCTACGGCGGCGTGAGTGGTCGTGATCTCGGTGGCGTCCTGAGTGAACTGCGGCCCCTCATTGAAGCCGTGAAGAAGGACTTGCCACGCGGTAGTCTCATCACCCTTCGCGGTCAGGCGGACACCATGCAGAGCAGCTTCATCGGGCTCGGCGTCGGCTTGATCTTCGCCATCGTCCTGATCTATCTCCTGCTCGTCGTGAACTTCCATTCCTGGCTGGACCCTTTCATCATCATCACCGCCTTGCCCGGTGCCTTGGCGGGCGTCGTCTGGAGTCTCTTCGTCACGCAAACCACCCTCAGCGTGCCCGCCTTGATGGGAGCCATCATGAGCCTCGGCGTGGCCACGGCCAATGCCATCCTCGTCGTCAGCTTTGCGCGGGATGCCATGCATCAGGGGATGGACTCGCTGGAAGCCGCGCTGGAGGCCGGAGCCACGCGACTGCGCGCGGTGCTGATGACCGCGCTGGCCATGATCATAGGCATGTTGCCCATGAGTCTAGGCTTCGGCGAAGGCGGCGAGCAAAACGCGCCGCTGGGCCGCGCGGTGATCGGCGGACTGGCCTTGGCCACCGTGGCCACGCTGTTTTTCGTGCCCGCCGTCTTTGCCATGTTTCACCGTCGCAGAAATGAAGCGATGTCGTATTCTACCACCCCCAGCCATGAGTGAACTCACTACCACGCCAGAGAAGATGACCGACGGTGCCAAGCCGGTCTTCTCCAGCTATGCCCCCACCGACAAGGTCGCGCCGCCACGGCTGGGCTTCATCATCCTGATCCTCGTCGTCCTGATCGCCGTCGGGCTTTATTCCGGCTTCATCCCGCGTTGGAAGCAGCGCCAGCTTGTCATTGCGGAGACGAAGGAACTCGCCGTGCCCAGCGTCGCCGTGGTCGCACCCGGCGCTGGCAAGGCCGAAGCCCCGCTCACGCTTCCCGCCGAACTGCGCGCTCTCAATGACGCCGCCATCTATGGAAGAGCGAACGGCTACGTGAAGCGTTGGCTCGTGGACATCGGTGCCGTGGTCAAAGAAGGCCAAGTGCTCGCTGAGATTGATACTCCTGAAGTCAGCCAGCAACTCCTCCAATCACGCGCCGAACAGGTGCGCGCTGAAGCCGCCCTGGACCTCGCCAAGACGACCGCTGTGCGCTGGGAAAATCTGGTCAAAACCAAAGCCGTGGGCGAGCAGGAAGTGGCAGAGAAACAAGGCGATGTGAAGCTGCAAACCGCCAACGTCAACGCGCAGATGGCGAACGTGCGCCGCCTCGAAGAGATGCTGGATTTTGGCCGCATCACCGCGCCCTTCTCCGGCACCATCACTGAGCGCCATGTGGATGTGGGTGATCTCGTCGCCTCGGACAAAGGTAAGGTGCTTTTCCGTCTGGTGCAGATCAGCACTTTGCGGGCCTTCGTTCGCGTCCCCCAGTTCATGGCCCGCAGCATCCAGGTCGGTCAGAGCGCCGAAGTGACCGTGCCCGAACTCCCCGGTAAAATCTTCACCGGGAAAGTCCTGCGCACAGCAGGCGCGATGGACTCTGAGACGAGGACGCTGCTCACCGAATTAGAGGTGGATAATTCCAAAGGCGAACTGCTGGCGGGCAGCTTCGCACAGGCTGGCTTCCCTGATACGACGGGCAATGCGCTGCTGACACTGCCGGCGAACTGCCTGCTCATTCGTCCTGAAGGCTCCATGGTCGCCGTGGTCGGTGCCGACAGTAAAGTGCAGCTTTGCAAGCTCACACTCGGTCGTGATTTCGGCAGCACCGTGGAAGTCATCAGCGGCGTGAAAGCCGAGGACAAAGTGGTCATCAATCCCTTCGATGCCATCACCGATGGAGCTGAAGTGCGCGTGATGGAAACGAAGACTGAGAAGCCGAAGGCGTAAGCTTTGCGGCGCATTCTGTAGCAGCCGACGTGAGGAGGCTCGAACTGAATTTCCAATGACCATCAATCGCTGAAGAGGCATTGAACCTTTCTTGTTCGCACCGCCTGCGATGCGAACAAGAAACGATAGTTATTCTTTCCCGGCTTTTCAGTCAGTCGGTAAGAATCAGAGCCTCCTCACGTCGGCTGCTACTTTCCCTCTGCGCTCAAACGTCCATCTCATTCAAAGAACGACAAGTCCCAGCCCATACCACCCCAACGAGAATTGCTTGAAGAGAAACCATCATCCTGCGTAGAATGCGCGGATGCATTCCCGTTCCCTGATTTACGCCCTCATCGCCCTGCCCGCCTTGAGCCTCGCGGATGAGCTTGAGATCCAGCTCGTTCCCGCCTATGAGCACGTCGCCATTGAGCGGCCAATTACGCTCGTCGTCCCACCGGATGGCACGAAGCGGCACTTCCTCGTTCAACAGCGCGGGCAAGTCCGCATCCTGCCGAAAGACGAAGCCAGCAGCGAGACCGTGACCTTTGTCGATCTCTCCGGGCACAAGATGGAAGCCAGCGAGGGCTCCAAGTTTGAAGAAGGTCTCGATGGCTTCGCGTTCCATCCCAAGTATGCGGAGAACGGAAAGTTCTACCTCTACTACACGCAGCAAAATCCGAAGCGCGCCGTAATCGCAGAGATGCAAGCCTCCAAGAGCGATCCTAATCAAGCGGACCCCACCACGGAGCGTGTGCTGCTGGAAGTGAAGCTCCCCTGGTGGTGGCATCATTCCGGGAACCTCGCGTTCGGTCCTGATGGCTATCTTTACATCGCGATCGGCGATGGCGGCGGTAAGGATGGCGACCCTTTGCGCTGGGCTCAGAACCTCTTTGTGATGAATGGCAAAGTGCTCCGCATTGA
Source organism: Phragmitibacter sp. (assembly GCA_025361865.1). Classification (GTDB taxonomy): domain Bacteria; phylum Verrucomicrobiota; class Verrucomicrobiia; order Verrucomicrobiales; family Verrucomicrobiaceae; genus JANYJH01. Next base: position 2,548 of record JANYJH010000295.1, on the reverse strand, counting down.
TGTGGACAGCACCACCGGAGCCCGTGCTTATGGCATCCCGAAGGACAATCCGTTCGTGGGCAAAGAAGCCGCGCATGAGGAGATCTTCGCCTATGGTTTCCGCAATCCCTGGGGCATGAGCTTCGACGCTGACGGTGCCCTTTGGCTCGCCGATGTCGGCCAGGAATTATGGGAGGAAATCAACCTCGTAGAAAAGGGCGGGAACTACGGCTGGAGCCATCGCGAGGGCATGGTGAAATATTGGCGGCGCTCAGATGAACCGCCCGCCGAGGCGAAGTTCGTGGACCCCATTTTCGTCTATGATCACAGCCAAGGCATCAGCATCACGGGCGGCTTTGTTTATCGCGGTGAGAAGATGCCCCAGCTTAAAGGTGCCTACCTCTATGGCGACTGGGGTTATGGCCGTGTCTGGGCGCTGAAGTATGATAAGGCCGCGAAGAAAGTCCTCAGCAACGACCTTCTCTTCAAGAGCGATCTGAGCCCTAAAGGTCAGTCCTCACTGCAACCCACCGCCTTCTGTGAAGACGCTGATCATGAGCCGCTGTTGCTCGGCTGGAACGGGAAACTGTTTCACATCACGAACCGCTGAGGTGCTCTTACGGAAGAGTTTCAACCGCTAACCTACGCTGACTAACGCTAACAAATACAAGGGCTCTGTATTGAAACCGTTAGCGTTAGTCAGCGTGGGTTAGCGGTTGAAAAAGATCACTGTGATTGTTGCCAGAAGCCTTGAGCGGCCTTTATGGCTCAGCTTTGTAAAACGACTGGCATCTCCCTAGTATCCGCGCTTGGTAAGGGGATGAAAGCCCCTGTGAAGCCTAAAGGCCTGCGTCCGTGTCCAGAGCTCCAACGTGACCTCACGCCGCAAGAATGTGGCGCGGGGCGTGGAACGACCATTGCCTGCACCGCAGAATGCTCGTTCAATCCGATGGCGCTGGGCCATGAGACGGAGTTCGCGCGCATTGAGACCCGGTTGCTGGAGAAGATGCAGGAGCGGCTGTTCGATGACATCGGCTATGAAGCCAGCCATGCGTTGAAGACGGAGCTGGAGGAGATCGAGGACGAGCTGGCGGCGCATACGCGAGTGACGCAGGAGCTGCTTTACAAGTATGACACGAAGGGCCGCAACGTGCTGGAGACTTGGCAGGCAGAGGGCGCGAAGGACTTGAACAATGATGAGCGCAACTTCTTCCGCTGCTATCTGACGCTGCGTCCGGCCTTGCTGGAGGTGCAGGAGATTGTGGATGAGCAGACGGTGCGCGTCATTGATCTACTGGAGTCGGAGCCTAAGCCGCGACTGCTCATGGACAGCACTTGCGCGCAGGAGAACGGTCGGTTCACCACGCTCTTCACCTGGGTTTATGACACGCCGCATTTTCTGCGACTGCGTGGCGGTGCCTGCCTCATGGATGATTGTGGGGACGATACACAAGCCGCGAACCTTCGCGTGATCATCCAGCATCTCGGTGGCCCGGCGCATCGCACAGACATCACACCCTGGCTTGGCGAGCATTTCATGAAGGTCTGCGACAGCATCGGTGCCGTGCAAACGACGCGCTGGGAACAGTTGATGCAGATGGGCGAGGCGGAGCTGGGCATGGATGATCAGGTGCCTTTTGAATACGACACGGAACTGGTGCCGCCGAGTTTACTCGAACGTCCGTTTCAAGCCAACGCGGTTGCTGAGACCGAAGCGGAGGCGTCCGATGAAGACGAGCTTCTGGAGGAGGAAGAGTATTCCGTTGAACTCGAAATTGCCGAGACGAACAAGTTTTATCAGGAGTTCGTGGATCGTCCGCTGGAGCTGTTGGCGAACCAGACACCGCGTGCGGCTGCCGCTGATATAGCGCTCCGTCCCGTGTTGATTGAACTGATGAAGAAGCATGTCCGAGGCATCGACAAGATGCGTCGCGAGCAGGGGCTGGACATTGATCTGAACGGCCTGCTGAAGGAACTCGGCCTGCATGAGATCCTCTTTCCCGCCCCGCCGCTGGGCATCGAGGAAGAGGATGCGATGATGGAGGATGAATGACGCCTTAAGGAAGCGCTGATTTAAAGCATCCTTTGTAGGAGAGCATTCGCTTCCGCGAAGCAAAGTAGTCGTCATCGCTCCGCGTGACGAGCCCCGTGGTTTCGCTACGAGTGCCAACACTCAAATAACGTGATGACTCTCGATCTGTTGCCGTAAGCTGAGAGGCTTCAGCTATAAGACCGATGCCCTAATGACGCACTCACCGCTTCGGCCCAATCTCTCGCTCATCACGCGGAGCGTGATGGCTACTTTGCTTCGCCGAAGAGGGCGGCAGGAAAGGAAGTAAGTCTCGCCCATTGAATCAGCGTTTCCTCAACTCCCTAGGCTCAAATACTCCCGCAGGGTGTAGTTCATGGCCCGGCGCACGGGCGGAAAGGCTTCGGAGAGGCGTTGGAAAACATCGTGCAAGGCGAACTCATCCGCGAGGGCATGATGGCTGGCGGCTTGGAGATGATTGACCACGACCTGTTCGTAATACTTCACATCGGGTGCTCCGCGACGTTCCGCGCGGTGATG
>JANYJH010000271.1 GCA_025361865.1 Phragmitibacter sp. | reverse complement strand
CCTTCCGCGACCTCGTTTAGCCTCGGCTGGATAAATGATGGGTTTGATGAGTTCCCATTCTGCATCGCTCAAATCGGAATCGTAACCGACGGACTTAGAGGGCGTGGTTTTCGTTGGCATTCGGTGTCTTCGCCCATCTGGATTCAGTCGCTACAACTATTTGCCGGATAGGCTCTAAGCACATTTAGCCCATGTGGGGAGCCTAGAGGCTGATCTACGTGGCTTTTCAAATGGCGGAGAGGGTGGGATTTGAACCCACGGTAAGCTTTCACCTACGTCTGATTTCGAATCAGGTGCCTTCAACCACTCAGCCACCTCTCCTTTGACCCTTCTACAGGCAGGGTATGAATTACATCGGATGGGTGGGATTGGCAATGAAAAAGGCGGTTTGGCAGGGTTGAGAATGGATGCTTTCACGCAAGGAGTAGGGCTTCACGGGGTGGGAGTTCGTTTGAACGGGTCGGTTCGCTTTTCTGACTCGCAAGGCATGACTATTTACGTGTTTAAAATTTATTCGCGTGGCATGGCTTATGTTTACAGGAATGCGGCGGTGCTGATGGAACAGATTGTGTTTTTCACTTGGAAAGACACTATATCTTGTGCATGATGTGCGGCGGGCGGACAATATGTAGTGGTTATAATTCCTACGGCATGTTTATCTCAGTCTTGCGATTTCCCCTGTTTTTAATCTTTCTCCTTATATCTCGCTAACGCTCAACCTTATACCGCCCGCCACCAAATGGAAAAAGTATTCAACATCGGCAATAAGAGCTTCGTGCTCGACCAAACGAAGGCGGAGGAGGCCTTCGCCGCGAAGCGAGTCATCAATGGTCGTAAGACGATGACGTTTAATTTGCTGCCACTGAAATATCAGTGGGCTTACGATCTCTATCGCGTGATGAAGGCGAACCACTGGGAGCCGGAAGACATCCCGATGCAGGGGGATATTGAGCTATGGCGATCAGGGAAGATTTCAGATATTGAGCGCTGGATCATCCGCATGGGGATCGGTTATTTCTCAGCCGCAGAAGGGATTGTGGGAGATAATGTGATGCATGTCGTCCGTGAGTTGGTGACGGCTCCTGAGCTGAAGCTCGTGCTGGGGCGTCATGCGCATGAGGAGAACATCCACGCGGATTCACTGCTCTACATGATCTCGTCGTTGGGCATCAATCCGCATGAGTGTGAAGCGATGTTTGAAGATGTGCCGAGCATCGTGAAGAAGAATGAGTTCGTGACGCGCACTTCCAATGCGCTGCGCCGTGATCTTGATCTGACGGACCCGGTCAATAAGAAGCTGCTGGCGAAGAATATCTTCGTCTTCGGTCAGTGCATGGAGGGCACGCAGTTCTATGGTTTGTTCGGGATGATCCTGAGTCTGTATCGGCAGAATAAGTTTCAGGGCATCGGCACCATGTTCCGCTACACGCTGCGGGATGAGTCCAATCACATCCAACTCTTCCGCAATCTCTTCATGGATCTCATTGACGAGAATCCAGAGATTTGGACGCAGGAATTCCGTGAGGAGTTGGTGGACATTATGAAGGAAGGCGTGGCTCTGGAGAAGGAGTTCATCCGTGACTGCCTGCCTATTTCTTCCGTAGGCCTGAGCGCCGGAGAGTTCGAGCAATACATAGATTTCATCGCGGATCGTCGCCTGGTCAGTTGTGGTCTGCCGCCGCTGAATCCGCAGATTCAAAATCCGCTACCTTGGTTGGCGGAAATGATGGACATCCGTAAGGAGCAGAACTTCTTTGAGGGAACCGTCACGGATTACCAGAAAGGTTCCTCTCTGCTTCAAGCTCATGATGATGATCTCTGACTGATCTGCGCTTGGCCTCCCACAAGCGCGGACCGGATGCCCGTCCCCATTTACCAAACTCCCGTCTCAACCTGCCAATACCCTTCGCCATGATCTCCGCCCATCAGTTCAAGGAAGACTCCAAACTCAAAGCCATGCTCGCTGCGCCTAACGAGCAACCGAGGTTCGACTGGCGCAAAGTGGCCTGCGGGGAAAGCGCAGGCTCCTCACCCACGCTCCGGGTCAAAGTGCGTGATGAAGACCGGGACTTCGATCTGGGAGAGATCGCAGACACCATCGGCAGCGCCTTGACGGACCTGATGCTGGCGCGGCAGCATCGTGATGGGGACATCTATACGAACGAAAACCAGAAGCTCGTGCGTCAGCTCAGCCTGAAGGTCGCGGATGAACTTCATCTGCGCGCCAGACACACGGCGGAGCGGATTGAAGAGCAGCTTCTCATCCTTACGGCCCAAGAAATTTACCATGCGATTGAAGCGGTGCTCATCCGTCAAAACGCCCACGACGTGGCCCGCTCCCTGATGGTCCGTCGCCAACGATTCGAGAGTATGAGCACAGCAGAAGCCAACGCCCCGATGTCCCTCCTCGTGCCCACCAAGATCATTCGTCGTAACGGCCAAGTCGTCACTTGGAACCCCAATAAAATCGAAGTGGCTGTCCGCAAAGCCTTCCTCTCCATCGAGCAGGATTCCGCTTTAGCCCCCCACATCGCCGGGGCGCTCACGCAACGCATGATCGCTGAGGGGAAACAGTTCATCCACATCGAGCAGCTTCAGGATCTGGTCGAAGAAGAGATGATGCGCCAAGGCCACTACAAGGCCGCGAAAGCCTACATTCAGTATCGTGAAGTGCGCGTCCGCCAGCGGGAACAAGAAGCGAAGGAAGCCACGGACAAAGAAATAGCCGAACAGCCTGAGTTCCTGCAAGACGACGGCCAGCAGCTCATGGTGGTGGTGCGTATCAACGACAAGGAAACGATCCTCTGGGATGGCCTTGATCTCAAGAAGCGCGTGGACTTCGCCTTGCTGGGTCTTGACCTCTGCCTCTCTCGTGAAGAGATCGAGACAGAACTGCGCCGCTCCATCAACAGCGACATCACGCTGGATCAGCTCAAGAACACCATCATCCTCAACGCGAAAGCGCTGATGGAAAAAGACGCGGATTTCACTAAGTTCGCCGCGCGCATTCTGCTCACTTACATCTATGAGGAAGTCCTCGGTTGGGACATTCTTCGGGATGGCTTCGGATCGCTGCAAGCCTTCCACCGCCGGGCCTTCAAGCGCAATCTCCTCCGTGGCGTGGAGATTGATCGCATCAATCCGAAGCTCCTCGACTTCGATCTCGACAAGCTCGCAGATGCTCTCGATCCAGCGGCTGATTTGGACTTCGATTTCCTCGGCATTCAAACGCTCTATGATCGCTATTTGATCGTTGATAAGAAGACCAAGCCCTCGCGTCGCCTCGAAGCACCCCAGCTTTTCTGGATGCGTGTTTCGATGGGCCTTCATCTCCTTGAGAAGAACCCAACGGAGAAAATCATCGGCCTCTACAATCTCTACAAAGGCCGTCGTTTCTGCTCCAGCACGCCGACGCTCTTCAACAGCGGCACGCTTCATTCCCAGCTCTCCTCCTGTTATCTTTACAAGGTGGATGACAGCATTGAATCCATCATGATTCGCGGCATCGCGGAGAATGCTTTCCTCAGCAAATGGGCAGGTGGGCTCGGTGGTTCATGGACCAGCGTGCGCGGCACGGGCGGCTACATCAAGGGCACGAATGGCGAATCCCAAGGCGTCATTCCCTTCCTTAAACTGCATAATGATCAGTTGGTCGCTGTCAATCAGGGCGGCAAACGTCGCGGCTCCGGTTGCGCGTATCTGGAGACTTGGCACAACGACATCGAAGACTTCCTGGAGTTGCGCAAGAACACGGGCGACGAGCGCCGTCGCACGCATGATATGAACACGGCGAACTGGATTCCCGATTTGTTCATGAAGCGCATGGAAGCCCGCGAAATGTGGACGCTCTTCCGCAGCAATGAGGTTCCTGATCTCCATGATCTCTATGGCAGCGCCTTTGAGACTCGCTACACAGAATACGAGGCCAAGGCCGCTGAAGGCAAGATTTGGAGCAAGCAGGTTCCCGCTTTGGAGCTTTGGAAAAACATGCTCAAGGCCATCTTCGAGACCGGCCATCCGTGGATCACGTTCAAAGATCCCTGCAACATCCGTAATCCGCAGGACCACGTCGGCGTCATTCACAGTAGCAACCTCTGCACTGAGATCACGCTCAATACCAGCGCAGATGAGACAGCGGTTTGTAACCTCGGTTCCGTCGTCATCGAGAACCATCTGGACGAGTCCGGTGGCCTTGATCATGCGAAGCTGCGTGAGACCATCCGCACCGCCGTTCGGGTCTTGGATAACGTCATTGATTTGAACTTCTACCCGACCGCGGCCGCTAAGCTGGCGAACAGCCGCCATCGGCCCATCGGTCTCGGCGTCATGGGGCTCCAATACGCGCTCTATCGCAAAGGCATCCCGTTTGCCTCCAAGGAAGCCGTTGAGTTCAACGACGAGATGATGGAAGCCATCGCCTTCTACGCCTATGAAGCCAGCAGCGACATCGCCGCTGAGCATGGCACTTACTCCAGCTACAAAGGCTCCAAGTGGGATCGCGGCCTCATGCCTCAGGACTCCGTGGATATTCTGGAAAAGGAACGCGGGGTTGAGATCGAGTGCCCTCGTGGTGGGAAGATGGACTGGGCACCCTTGCGGGCGAAGATCGCCAAGCAAGGGATGCGCAACAGCAACGTCATCGCCATCGCACCGACCGCGACCATCAGTAATATCATGGGCAGCGCGCCTTGCATTGAACCCGTCTTCTCGAATGCTTTCGCGAAGGGCAATCTCAGTGGAAACTTCTTCGTGCTGAATCCTTACCTCGTGAAGGATCTCAAGAAGCGCGGCCTCTGGAATTCGGAAATGCAGGAGAAGCTCAAATACTTCGATGGCGAACTCAATGCCATTCTCGATGTGCCAGCCGATCTCAAGCGCAAGTATGCGACGGCCTTCGGTATTGACTGGGCCTACGTCATTGACGCTGCAGCCTGCCGTCAGAAGTGGATTGATCAGAGCCAATCCGTCAATCTCTTCTGCCCAGAGCCCGACATGCGGATGCTGAGCCACATGTATCGTGCCGCATGGCGGAAAGGTCTGAAGACGACCTACTACCTCCGCTCCCGCAGCGCGAGCAACATCGAGAAGTCCACCTCTACCGAAGGCACCGAGCTTCGCGGAGTCATCGGTCAGACCGCTGTCAATGTGGAAGAGCACGCCGCGTTCATCGCCGAGGCCCGTCGCAAGGCGCTGGCAGGTGAGGATTGCGAGATGTGTCAGTAGAGCGAAGCCTTTCTGAAAAGCGCCGATGATATCATCGGCTAAAGAACGTGATACAGGCAGCCTGCCTGT
>JANYJH010000270.1 GCA_025361865.1 Phragmitibacter sp. | reverse complement strand
CCTTCCGCGACCTCGTTTAGCCTCGGCTGGATAAATGATGGGTTTGATGAGTTCCCATTCTGCATCGCTCAAATCGGAATCGTAACCGACGGACTTAGAGGGCGTGGTTTTCGTTGGCATTCGGTGTCTTCGCCCATCTGGCTTCAGTCGCTACAACTATTTGCCGGATAGGCTCTGAGAAGGAAATCTTGGAAGCGATGGTGTTCAAGCAGCTACGCCAAGTGTCTAATGAATCACTGGGAAAGGCAAGGAGCGAGTAGGCAGGAGTGAGTAGGCAGCAATAGCCCTTAGGACTGCGATACGAGTTTAATATCCGAAGAAGAATCAGTCATGCTCACTACTCGCTACTGACTCCTGTCTACTCCACCTCCAGATACCCACTCAGCTTTTCCTTGAGGTCATTGCGCGCCCGAAAAAGTAGGCTCTTCACGGCTGATAGCGACATGCCCAAGACCTTGCAGATGTCCTCATACGGCATGTCCTCATAGCGTCGCAGCGTCACGGCCAGCCTTTGTTTTTCAGGCAATGTGGCGATGGCGCGATCAATCGCCGCCTCCAGTTCCTCTTGCTGAACCATCGTGTCAGGATTCAAGCGCGAGGCCGCGACCATCTCGTGATGATGCTCCTCTTCTTCGGCCTCGATGGACACCTCGCGTTTCCGCGTGCGCCGACGCAGCTCATTGAAGACCAGATTCTTCGTGATCGTGTAGAGCCAAGTCGTGAACTTCGCCGTCGGCTCGTAGCGGGCTGCCGAGCGCCAGACGCGAACGAAAACCTGCTGCGCCACATCATGGGCATCGTCCTGATTGTTCAACATCCGGGCCACCGTGCCGATGACGCCTCGTTGATGCAGCTCCACTAATCGCTCAAAGGCCCGCACATCTCCCTCACGAACGCACAACATCAGTCGGACGTTCTCTTCGTCGGCTGAATGATCGGGCGTCGGCAGGGTGGTGATGGGGGGCGGCGTCCGTTCCGGCATTTCACGGTGAATCGTATCGTTCGGAAGAGTAAGGGTCAAGCCTAGCGCGGGCATGAGCCTCATAAACAATGGTTATGCGGTAAGGTTGCGCAGGATTTATCGCTTGTCACAGAACCCCTCCATGAGACATCCTAGGGCATGAAACAATCTGCTTCTTTGTTACTGCTGGCTCTTACTGTTTTCCTGAGTTCCTGTGCCGGACTGCCAGATCGTGAGGATGACCGGGATCGTTATGAGGGACCGCCTCGTGTAGCGATCCGCCCGCATTCCACGCATGAGCGGCGCTACTCATCATTGGCAGCGGATTACTTCGAGCAGGCGGGCTACATTGTTTCCAATGGGGGCCGCGCTGAGTATGAACTGGAGTTCACGCTGGATGATGGACCGATCAATGCGGTGGTGAACATGACGCTGAGCAAGCGGGGCCGCACCGTGTCTGAGGTGGAGGGCCATGCGGGAGGGCCGAGTATGCTCTTTGACCGCGAGAGAACGATTCGCGAAGCCTTTGAGGATGCTTTGCATCAGCTTGATGGGGAAGTGTCACATCGCCAGAGACGCTAGTCGTCTCGATTGGGCTCTCAGGCAGAGTGCTGAAAAGTAGTGGGCCACATCATTTTTTGGATGACGCTCGAACGATTCCGACGCTGATTGGTCTATGCTCGCCTCTCACTGACCTTTATGCGCATTCTCCTAGCTCTCGATAAATTCAAAGGTTCGCTCACCGCGAAGCAGGCGTCTGACGCGGTGACGCGGGGCTTGATCCGAGGCGGCGTGAAAGCCAGCATTCAGGTCTGCCCCATCGCGGATGGCGGTGAGGGCTTTACGGAAGCGGTGCTGACGGCGCTGGACGGCGAGTGGTTCGAGGTGCCAGTTCACGATGCTCAGGATCGGCTGGTGACAGCGAGCTATGCGATGATCCAGCAGGAGGGGCAACGCACGGCTGTCATGGAAATGAGCGCAGCTTCCGGTTTGGCGATGGTGAGTGACCTGCCTCTGAATCCTTACAAAGCCAGCACTCGGGGCACGGGCGAGATGATGCTGCACGCGCTGGAGAACGGGGCGCAGAGCATCCTCATCGGCATCGGTGGAAGTGCGACGAACGATGGTGGCTGTGGCATGGCGGCGGAGCTGGGCTATCGCTTTGTGGATGAGCATGAGAAGACGCTGACCATGCTGCCCGCACAGTTGGAACAAGCCAAGCGCATCACAAAGGAGCATCGCGTGGCCTGTGAAGTGACCGTGGCCTGTGACGTGACGAATCCGCTGCTCGGTGAATTTGGAGCTACGCGCGTTTACGGCCCCCAGAAGGGCGTGAAGGATCTGGCGTTCTTTGAATCGAGGCTGGAGAAGCTCGCAGACATGGTCGGGCGTGACCTCGGCTGTGATCATCGGGATGAGGCTGGAGCGGGCGCTGCGGGCGGACTCGGCTTCGGTTTGATGAGCTTCTGCGGGGCGAAGCTTGAGAGCGGCTTCGATCTGGTGGCGGACATCACGGGCCTGCGGGATCGCATTGCGGCAGCGGACATCATCATCACCGGTGAGGGAAAGCTGGATGCGCAGACGCTGCACGGGAAAGGCCCGATGGGTGTGGCGGAAATGGCCAAGGCGCAAGGCAAGCTGGTGATCGGGATCGGTGGCATCATTGACAGCAGTGAGCAGTTGAGTTTGAAGTTCGATGCACTCTGGCAGGTCAAGCCGGAGGCCATGCCCGTGAAGGAAGCCATCGCGAGGGCAGGGGAGCTGCTGGAAGAAACCGTTGCGCTGCACGCGGAATGGTTTATGACCGTGGGCTCCAAACATTCCAATATCTGATATGGCAAAGAAAGTAGTGTTGTTGTTCTCGGGCCAGGGTGCTCAAAAAGTAGGCATGGGCAAAGACCTCACCGAGGCTTACCCCAAAGCAAAAGCGCTGCTGGCTCGCGCAGACCAAGTGCTGGGTTTCGGCCTGTCAGACACGATGGGCAATGGCCCGATGGAA
>JANYJH010000266.1 GCA_025361865.1 Phragmitibacter sp. | reverse complement strand
ATGAGTGCTTTGTTTGGTAACCTGATGAATGAATCGATCCAATTGAATATCTCGACCGGGTTTTGTGTTGTTTCGAAGTTGTCGAAAACAAAAAGGCAGGTCCCAAGGTCACATTTTTGGAGCTGCTGCTCGAAGTAGGCGCGCGCGTTGAAACCTTTTGCAGTAGCCCGCTCCAAAGGAAGCACAAGGCCCGCGTAAAACTTGCTCATGTCTTCAGGCGAGAGCACCAATGGCCGAACTGGCTTGGGCCCGGTAAACTGTAGGTCCACATCACGTGCGCTCAGCCAGACGATTCCCTCGTAGCGCTGTTCCTCGTAGATGCCCTGAATTACCTTCAACGCCAGTGATGTCTTACCGATGCCTCCGCGACCTACCAAAGTTACGATTGAGCGCTTATCATCGAGCAACAGCTTCCTGAGGTCATCTTCAAGTTTCTGGCGGCTCACATAGTCAGTCACTAGGTCTGGAACATTTGAGAAGCAATTTCCCTGCGGAACCAACTCCCCGTGCCCTTCGGTTTCGCTGGGTGGTAGAACGCCCGGCGGCGTCAGGAACGCGCCTCCATCGCCATCCACTTTGTCGTCGGAGTAGTAGGATAGCATCTCGAACTTCCTTGACGTCAGACCGCCGTTCGCGAAGAAGAAGTCCCGGAGTTCAGCTTCTGTATGCATGAGGCAAATCCGGCGGGGACTACCCATGAACAAATAAATCCCGTTGGGAAACTGTTTGTCCTGTGCCTGCTTGAGAAAACCAAAGTCAGCGATGTCGTCGGTAATGCCAGAAACGCGAAACTTGCCGTTCATGTTTCGGTAGAGGTGTGCCCACGGACGGCGGAACAATCGAAAGTTTCGATATACGAGTTCGATGCTCTTCGCAATGTGCTCTGCCGCTTTTGTTGCCTTTTCTGGCTGTGTGGCGCCATGAGCCCTCGTCTTGTTTCTGAGTGTCGCGAAAAGGCGAAACCAGCGCTTCATGTCCGACTTAACTGGAACTTCCTCAGCCTCAATTCCCAAGTGCTGCAATGCGTCTTTTAATGCCACTGTAGCGTCGTATTGCCACTCCCCTTCCTTGCAGGTTTGCGTTAATTCTTTCTGTTCTTCCCGCGCTTCGCTGAGCAGAAACTGAGAGGCAGGGCCAGTCAACGCGTCCTCAATTACTTTCCCCCAGTCACCCAATCCATCGGAACGAACCAGTTGATGCTCCAAGCGGTATCTATTCCGCTCTTTTTCTTCCGCAATTGATGCCACCATTCCGAGCACCATTGTCTTCGCGAGAGCTTCTGCAGCAAAGAGTAGCGCAAAGAAATAGGTGTAGTCAGAGTCGGACTTCGCCCGTTCAGCGCGTTCAAGGACTTGTTCAATGGCGATGTGTTTCATGATATTGGTATGGTAGTAATCTCCAGCTCAGCAACTTCGGCAACAGCGTGTTGTGCAAGGTGGCGAAGGTCTGGGGTTGGTTGCTGTTGGCACTCATTTTGATAGGCATCACGTCATGATGCGGCCTGAGAAACCTCTCCCCCTTGAAGTGGATCATGTGGTCGGAGTCTTCGGCGATTTGGTCGTTCATGGCTTGTCCCCTTTCTGGGACAACTGCTTGAGCAGCCTGTCGAAGTCTGACTCGAAGAGTCGGTCCTGCACGATGCGGTATTTCTCGAACTCGCACTCTGCAAACGCCTTCGCCACCTCGGCGCTGACTTTACCGGGATGATCCAGCAACTCGCGATCATTGAACTGGAGGAACGCGTTCAACTTGGTGGCCCAGTCCTGCATGGTCATAGGAATGCCACGCTCCGCCTGATCCTCGGCGTAGTCCAGATACATGGTCACGATGCGGTCGAGCGCCTTGAGTTCCTTTTCCGTGAGGTAGTTTTTAGCAACGACGACATCCGGCTTGATGATTTTTCCTTTCGGCGCGTTCTTCCAAGTCGTGAGGCCCATGCGCTCTTTTTCGCTGTCCGCGCGCTCGACGATTAACTCTGCCGCCGTGTGTCCGTGGATGGCGAAGTGGAGCTTGTTTTGCACGGTGGCGAAAAAGGTCTGCGTGGTTTCCGCCTCCACGCTGTAGTCCATGGCGGTGGCGTAAATATCCGTGATTTTCTGGTAGAACCGGCGCTCGCTGGCGCGTATTTCGCGGATCTCCGCCAGCAGATTGTCGTAATACTCCGAGCTGAGGAACGCACCGTTCTTCAGGCGCTCTTTGTCCAGCACATAGCCACGAAGGGCGAAGTCGCGTATCACACCCGTGGCCCATTGGCGGAACTGGATGGCGCGAGCCGAGCTTACCCGAAAACCCACGGCGATGATGGCGTCCAGGTTGTAGAACCGCGTTGTATAATCCTTGCCGTCCTCCGCAGTATGTCGGAAATCCCGACACACTGCCGCCTCTGACAGTTCGCCCGTCTCGAAGATGTTTTTCAGATGTTCGGTGATGGTGCTGCGGCCCTTGTCGAACAGCACACTGATCAACTTCTGCGTCAGCCACACCGTCTCCTCAGCCACGCGCACCTCAATGCCTGCCTCTCCGGCTTGTCGGGTGAAGATGAGGAACTCGGCGGTGCTGTTGCGGATGCGGAGTTTCTTGTCCTTGCTCATGACGCGGTCCTCCGGTTGGAATGCAGGTGGAGTGAGACTCTAAGCTTGCTGATGGACTCGTCTTCGATGCCATCCTCCAAACGCGCCAAGCGCGGAGCGTCGGACGGCAGGTGGTAGGGGATCGTTGGCGAGGTCATGAGATACATCAGGTTGCATTCTCTGGTGTAAATGAGCAAGCAGTGGGTGCTCCAATTGTCGCTGCATCATGAAAATTGATAGCCACGCTCATCTTCGCGGTGGCAGGATGGGCATGAATCGGCTTCTCGTGATCTCAGGCGGCGATTTTTGACGCACGCGCAACGCACTGATGGCTGCGATCACAACAACCAAGTCCACGTCCACGACCTCCACGCCACTATCCTGCACCTTCTCGGTCTGGATCATGAAAAGCTCACTTACAACTATGCCGGACGCGACTTCCGGCTCACGGATGTGAAGGGGAACGTGGTGAAGGAAATCATGGCGTGAAATGCCTGATTCCAAGACTCGTGAAGCCCACGATTTCGATGCCCTACGTGACGGAGGGTGCGTGAGAGGACGGCAAATGTTTCTCGCACACCCATAGGGCGCACCTCACGCAAAGATCTCCTTTGTTACATAGCCCGCCACATCCGTGAGCCGGAAGTCGCGGCCACCGTAGCGATAGGTGAGCCGCTCGTGATCGAGGCCCATCAAGGCCAGCAGCGTGGCGTGCAGATCATTCGTGTGCATCCGACCTTCCACGGCTTTCACGCCGAGTTCATCCGTGCTGCCATAGGTGAAGCCGGGCTTCACGCCTGCTCCGGTGAGGAACATGGAGTAGCCGGTGATGTTGTGATCCCGACCGTCTGGGCCTTGGGCACCGGGTTGGCGTCCGAACTCGGAGCCAAAAATCACGAGGGTGTCCTTCAGCAGGCCGCGTTCTTCCAGATCAGTGAGCAGCGCCGCTGTGGCTTATCCACGTTGCCAGTGCGCTCAATGAGGCCGTTGTGCAGGTTGTTGTGATGATCCCAACCGGGCTGGCAGATCTCCACAAAGCGCACTCCAGCTTCGCTCAAGCGACGGGCCATGAGGCACTGACGCGCAAAGGAACCTTTCGGGCCATCGGTGATGCCGTAAGCCTCGCGGACCTTCTCGGGTTCTTTGGAGATGTCCAACAACGCGGGCACCTTGTCCTGCATTGGCAGGAAGGAGATCACCCGCGATCTGTTCCTGAATGAAGCGATCAAAGGGGACATCGCGCTGAATGGCATCCAGCACATATCTCGGAACTTCCACGCATGAGGGTAAGGGATGTTTCGGGAAGGCCCGGTGGATTCGCCGTAGCGGGCCACATCCAACCAATGACGGCCCCAGCGCTCGCCGAAACTTTGGGATTCAAGCAGACGATCCACTACCTTCGCGAGAGCTTCTGTGGATGAGTCCTTCACAAAGGCTTCCACTTCCGCTGGAGTCGGTGGAAGACCCGTGAGATCAAAGGTCACGCGGCGGATCAGCGTGATGGCATCAGCATCAGCGAATGGGGGAAGCTTCTTCTCTTCCAGCTTCGCCAATACAAAACGATCCAAGTCACTCTGCGGCCAAGTCTTGTCCGTGACCTCGGGTGCGACCGAGTTCTGCAAAGGCTGCCAGGCCCAGTGCTCGGCCTTGAGCTTTTCATAGTCAGGACGCGTCTTCCCGATGTTCACGGGGATGCGCTCGCGAGGCCAAGCCAGGCCGTCCTTGATCCATGTTTTAAGGTCGGCGATCTCCGTCTCAGAGAGATCATCACCTTCCTTCGGCATGTGCTTCTTCTCGTTGGTGGTGAGGATACGTTCCAACAGCAGACTCTTCTCGGGATCACCGACAACCACCGATGCGCCCGTATTTCCACCTACTAGGATGCCATTGCGATCATCCACCCGAAGACCGCCGGAGGGCTTGGTATCAGCGGAGTGGCAGGAGTAGCAATGCTCCGAGAGGATCGGACGGATCTTCTTTTCAAAGAACTCCAACTGCTCTGGAGAATCCGGCATGACCGGAGCGGCGGGGAGAGGAAGATGACTGAATGCGGCCAAAGCGATGGCCGTAAGATAGACAGATGATGAATGCACGGAGCTGTGTTTGCTTAGGTGGCTCGTCACCTCCGATGATGCGGTAGGCAGCCAAAAATCTGACGGTGGGAAATGCCTCCCAGATGCAGGGTTAGCCCATTGAACGATTCAATGCATACTATTCTATATAGATTAAGTGAATATAAAAATCGCAATTTCACCTGCTCTTGTTTGATCTGTGATCCACGTTCCGTATCAGTGATGTGGGAAAGCTGCTTTCAGGCAATCTTCACTCAGGTGACAAAATCGGTTGCCATGGAAACAGGGAATGTGTCAGTATTCCTTTTCAGCCGTTCTTGTTCAATGAAGTGGGGGTATAGCTCAGTTGGTAGAGCGCGTCGTTCGCAATGACGAGGTCAGCAGTTCGAACCTGCTTACCTCCACCATTTAACAAGAGGCTTGAAAGTTGCCCGTTTCTTGTCGGTTATGTAGGGATGAATTTTCCTGCCTTTGTGGTCACAGGTGCTATTGGCATCTTTCTTGTCATTTCGTCCGCTGGCTTGGCTGATGAAGCCGCTCATCCGCGACCTGATCCGAAGAGGTTCACGAAGGACATTGAAAAGTTCACTGTGCTGGATGCGGAGTCGCCAGCGAAGAAGGGTGGCATCGTATTCACGGGCAGCTCCAGCATCCGCCTGTGGGGTGATTTGACGAAGGTCTTCCCTGATCTCCCGGTGCTTAATCGCGGCTTTGGCGGCTCGGTGGCGAATGACCTGATCGTGTATGCGAATGAGGTCGCCTTGCGCTATGAGCCGAAGGTGCTCGTCGTTTATGAAGGCGGGAACGATATCAATGCGAAGCTCACACCGAAGGAGGCGCTGGCGGATGAAGCGAAGTTCATCGAGCTGGTTCATGCGAAGCTGCCGCAGACGCGCGTCATCGTGAACTCTGTCAAATACGCTCCCGTTCGGGCAATGCAGATGGACTCGGTGAAGGCGCTGAATGTGCTGCTCGAAGCCTGGTGTAAGGACAAGCCGTGGGTCACTTGGGTGGAGGCATCTAACTACGTGCTGAGCGCCGATGGCCAGCCCCGTGAGGAGCTTTACCGGAAGGATCGTCTTCATCTCAATGACGAGGGTTATGCGAAGTGGAAGGCCATCCTCGATCCGGTGCTTCACCAAGTCTGGGCTGAGGCGAACAAGTAAGCACAAAGTCCAACACCCCATTATTCGCTTGGCATAAACCTGTTTTACGCCAACATCACGCTCCTTATGAAGAAGCTAATCATTGAATTTATCGGAACTCTCATCCTCGTGTTCACCGTCGGGAACGCTGTTGCCAGCGGCTCGCCCATCGCCCCAATCGCTATCGGTGCCTCGCTGATGATCGCCATTTTTGCCGGTGGTCATATCTCGGGCGGTCATTATAACCCCGCCGTGAGCATCGCCGTATGGCGTCGTGGCAAGATGAGCCTGATCGAGATGCTCATGTATTGGGGAGTGCAGATCTCAGGCGCAGTGGTCGCGGCGTTGCTCGTGAATTACCTCAATGGGGATGCGCTCAAGCACATCGCGGAAGC
>JANYJH010000245.1 GCA_025361865.1 Phragmitibacter sp. | reverse complement strand
GGCCGAACCCACCTTGAGACATGGCTAGGATGGTTTGTCGTGCCCCAACACTCCCCTCGTTCAAGATCGTTTGTTAACGCTCTTGTCGATCACTTTAGCAACAATAGAGATAGATTGGCAGTTCAAGAATTCAAATGGGTCGCTGAGGATGTCGGGCACTTCAATGGCGACCCTGTTGGACTGAGTGAGCCAACCCATAAAAAACTTGTTACGCTGGCTGCCAATTTAATGCCGGATTCTACACCCGATCATTTTTTGGATCGCTTGTTAGAGTTCTACTCGCAGAAAGAAAAGTTTCACGTCCTGCGCGAAGTTCTTCGCAACCGCGTGGTGGACGATTTTTACAAAAAGCAGATCGGTCTTATCGCCCTTGACCTTCCATCGGCGCTACTGCCCAAAAAATATCAGTCGAAAATGTCGGAACAGGTCATACTCGACACGACCAGACTGATGACCCAGGAATTGACGGGCAAAAATGTAAACCTTGAGGAACTTCTAATTGGAACACAAGAGGAAATCATGAAAGAGATGGCTCCCGCCTATGGACACTACCGCTTTGTCGTTCTTCAAGTAAGCGCCGAATTTAAAGAGCTCTTACAGGAAACCATTTCACCTCCTACAGAATTTAGCGCACGCGTAGTTGCATACTTCATCAAAACTCTCAAAAGCCCGCCCCAAGGCAAGGCTTGATTCTGAGCCGTAAGACCTTTATTGACATTCTTGGTGATTACTTGCTACAAAGGGTGTCAAGGCGCGAAGGTATCGCGTTTGCAACTGGGTGGAGACGATGAATGGAAGTGTTTATATTTTTAATGTGGCTTGAAAGGATTAGTCAAAACCATCCAACGACAGTTCACCTTGATTTTACGAACGCCTTATTAGGAGACGGTGGCGGTAAAATGCTCGCCAAAGCTCTTGAGGATAATACTGTAACCCAAACCCTGAATCTTGATGGATGCCGCATCGAGGATGAGGCACTTGCCCGAATAACAAAGGCTTTAGAAAAGCATCCATGCATCACCACTTTGGACCTAACGGAAAATTTCTTCACCAAGAAAGCTCGCACGGCACTACTGGAGAAATGGCCGCGTCAACGTGAGTCGGCAGGAATGAAACCCGTGAACGTGATCGTTATGGACCAATACGTTACCCCCAAGGGATACATGTATTTTGTCGAACCCCGAAAATCTGACTGGGTTGAAGAAATCGCACAGAGTGGTCCAAGAAAAAGGCAGAGGCCCGATTTCCGTTTTCTCACCGAGGAAGAGATGTTCGAGGCCAACCAGCCGCGCCCCAGAAGACAGTGTGTTAGGTAATTTATACACTGGATTATACAGACCCAGCTTAAAAACGGGCAATTCAGCACCACTGAGTGCAATTCGATGCAATGCGCAAACCGCTGCCATCCCTTGCTACGCAAAGGCTGGCAACAGAATGCAAAACAGTGCAACAACTGCTAATACAACAAGAGTGTCCGCGCTCCTTTACGGCAGCTCACCGTGCATGACGCGCTCCATGGCGTCTTTGGTGAACATCTCGGCGGGCCATTCTTTGGGGGTGATGTCGCCGAATTTAACGTCGGTGACTAGGCCGCGCTCGGTGTTGCTGACGATGAGGACGCGGGTGGGGCGGATTTCATCGAGGACTTTCGCGTAACCAGCGTAGTAGGCGGTGCGTTGGAGCTTGCCGTTCTTGGTGTAGAACTGGCCGCGAATGGGCTCTAGGTTTTGCTTGTCCACCCAGAACTCCAGCATCTCAGCGGTGAGGTTGGCTTTGGCTTTGAGCTTCATCCGCACATGGAGGCAGAGGACGTCTTTGCGGGCGGCATCGGGAATCGTTTCTTCACCGAGAAGCTCGGTGTCGTAGTCGGCGGCGAAGCTGGTGGAGATGGCGTCGGTGACGAAGAATTTCCCGCGAAACTGATGCGGTGAGACCTTGGCGGGGCGCTTTGATTTCGGATCCAGGAACCAGACTTCACCGTTCGTGGTGAGGACGGTTTTGCTCTTGTCTGCGGCGGGTTCCAGGCAGATGGCGAGGGTGTCAAAGTGGGAGTCGTCGAGCTTGCGGGCCATGATGCGCAAGACGCTCTGCTGGGTGGGTTGGCCGTTGTGCATCTCCGTGATGTCCAGTCGCGTCTCAAAGGACTTGTTTGGGCGACGGATGAGATCCAGACGTTCAGCGATCTGCGCGGGCGTGGGATCAGCCTTGGCAGAGGCGAGGGCGAGCAGAAGGGCTAGGCAGGTGGCGAGGGGTGAGTGGCGGGTGGTGAGCCGTAAAGTCATGGATGCAAGGGGTGGGGGACTCCTTCTATCAACGATCAATTCTCAACCATCAACTAAAGATGCTCCCTACGAATGCCTGAGGGCTTCGACGATCTCCATGCGTGAGGCTTTCCACGCGGGCCATGCGGAGGAGATGAGGGAGCAGATGAGCGAGCCGATGAAGGCTTGCACGAGGACGATGGGATCACGCAGCACGAGGACTTCCAGCTTGGTGTAGAAGGTGACGCTCGGAGGGATGTAAACGATGTTTAGCATCTGCACGACTTCATCTCCGAGGGCGGCGATGGCTAAGCCGCACAAGCCGCCGATGAGGCCGAGCAGGAAGCCTTCCAGCATGAGCATCCGCCACAAGCCCATGCGCGTGACGCCCATCGCCCGCAGGGTGCCGATCTCCCCGAGGCGCTCCATGATGCAGGAGGACTGGGTGTTGTAGATGAGGAAGGCGACCATGACGATGAGCATGATGTAAACGAAGTCAAAGATGAGGCCGATCATCTTGGTCATGCGCAGGAAGAAGGGGCGAATCTCATGCCAGCGGCGATATTCGAGGTCGAGATGTTCGCTGTCTATGAGGGATTGCAGGCGGTTGGCCACGGCTTCGGTATCGTCGGAGCTTTTGAGCAAAACGATGATCGCTGTGACGTGCAGCGGCTGGCCGGGAAAGAGCAGTTCCGAGGCGTGGCGGACGTGCATTTTAATGACGGAATCCTCCATTTCCTTGGTGGCTCGCGGCACGAGCTTTCGGATGGTGATGCTGGTGGCATTCGGCAAGCCGCCTGCGGGTGGCGCGACGAGGATGTCCAGCGAGGGCTTCTCTCCCGGCGCATCCTGCTTGGCTCCTGATTGCGCATTGAGGAAGTTCAAATCGACGCCGCCGTTAGCGGGCGGAGCCTCGGTGGATGGAGCCGACGCGGCGGGCTCCGGGGCTTCGGCTTTGGCAGGGGCATTTAGCTGAAGCACGCGGGCCAATCCCAAACCGACACTGCCTCCGGTGATGTCCGCATCATCTAGTTCAGGGACGCCGGAGAAGATGGGCGCATTGATGGGTAGCAAGCTGGGATCGCTTATTTTATAAGGGTTCCAGCGCGTGACGCGCTTGTCTTCGGAGGGAAAGACCCCGAGGCCAGCGAAGGTGGAGGACGCCTGCGTGCCGGGGGAGGTGACCATGCCGTTGAACAGAATCTGGCCCGTGATCAGGTCCAGCTTCGGCGCGATGACGGGATCACTTTCGATGCGTTTCTTCAGCGCTTCGTAGTCGGGAATGGCATAAGCGGCGGGATTTCCAGCGCCGCGTTCATAGTAGCCTTTCTTATAGATTTGAAGATGTCCATAAGCGCCAACGGTCTGTTCTTCCACCGCCCGGAAGGTCCAGGAGACGTAGCCGCCGAAGAGTGCCAGACCACCACAGGACAAGGCGATGGCCAGGATCGTGGCAGCGGAACGTCGGCGATTCCTTCCGATGTTGCGCAGGGCGAGATTGAAGTTCTGCATGTCAGGGATCATCCGTTGGCTTGCAAACAACCGTCGCGCATGAGGATCTTCTGCTCGGCCTGAGAGGCGACCATGGGATCATGAGTGGAGATGACAAAGGCGGTGCCGGTCTGCCGTTTGAGTTCGTGCATGAGGGCCATGATGTGCTCACCCGTGGCAGAGTCGAGATTTGCGGTCGGTTCATCCGCGAGAACGAGATCAGGCTTCATGACGAGCGCCCGCGCGATGGCGACGCGTTGGCACTGGCCGCCGGACATCTCCGTGGGACGATGCGAGATGTGTGCGCCAAGGCCGACCGATTGGAGCATTTCGAGCGCACGCACGCGGGACTCGTCCGCAGGCACGCGATTGATCTTCATGGGATATTCCACGTTCTCGAGGGCGCTGAGCACGGGGATGAGATTGAAGCTCTGGAAGATGAAGCCGAGCCGCCGTGCGCGGAAGTTGGAGAGGGCACGGTCACTGAGCGCGGAGACGTTTTCCCCGGCGATGTTGAGGCTCCCGGAGGTCGGTTTGTCAAGGCAACCCAGCAGGTGGAGCAGCGTGGATTTCCCACTGCCGGACGGCCCTGAGATGACCGTGAAGGCTCCGCGTCGGATGCTCAGGCTGACTCCGCGCACCGCGTGAACGACCTCACGGCCCATGCGGTATTCTTTGGAAAGGTGCTCAGCGGTGAT
This sequence comes from Phragmitibacter sp., assembly GCA_025361865.1. Taxonomy (GTDB): domain Bacteria; phylum Verrucomicrobiota; class Verrucomicrobiia; order Verrucomicrobiales; family Verrucomicrobiaceae; genus JANYJH01. The sequence continues at coordinate 502 of JANYJH010000245.1, read as the reverse complement.
GAGCGGCGGGTCAGGGTCAGACATGAACGGAGGAGGGGAGTCAAAGGATATGGGCAGTCTGGGTGCGAATGCAAGGCGGGATTGGATGCGAGAATCAAAGGATTGTCGCTTGAGCCTCGACGGAGTCGTGGTTTGTTCGCAGCCCATTTTCAAATCGCGCTCCTTATGAAAAAAATCGTTCTCGCCTATTCCGGTGGTCTTGATACCTCCGTTCTTCTCTCTTGGATCAAGGAAACCTACGACGCGGAGATGATCGCCTTCTGCGCGAACGTCGGTCAGGATGATGAGCTGGACGGTTTGGAAGAGAAGGCCGCGAAGACGGGCGCTTCCAAGATTTACATTGACGATCTTCAGGACGAGTTCGCGAGTGACTTCATCTACCCCATGATGCAGGCGGGGGCGATTTACGAAGGCCAATACTTCCTCGGCACCAGCATCGCGCGGCCTTTGATCGCGAAGCGCATGGTGGAGATCGCCGCCAAGGAAGGTGCTACTGCCATCG
>JANYJH010000218.1 GCA_025361865.1 Phragmitibacter sp. | reverse complement strand
AGAAAGTGAGACAGGCGTCCCGCCTGTTCATGGTAAAGCGGGTTTAAGAGCCTGCTTTACCATGAACAGGCGGGACGCCTGTCTCACTTTCTACTGCCCCCAAAGATCACTTCACCTTTGCCACGGTCTGCTTGTCCTTGAATTCAACCCGCAATCGGCTGATGCGCTTCGGGCTCGTCTCTGGCACCCAGCCAAGACCAGCGCAAAGATACTCGTGCTTCTCGACACCTTTTAGACGGCGGCGTTTCGCTTCCTCGTCGAGGTGTTGCAGCTTCTTCGCCAGCTCCATGCGTTCAGCGACTCCTTCGGCCAGCACTGGTCCTTGACGCCCTTGGACACGGAGGCGGTGCAGCTTTGCAACGGCATCCCAGCGGATGTCACGCTTAGGATCGAATGACCAATAGGCAGGAATGTGAACCATCGTTCCATAAGGGGTGACATTGACGGAGAGCTTGAGCAGCAGTGGCTCGTCATGCTGCATTCCATAAAGGTTCCAGCGCAGGCAGAAGGCATCAAAGGCGGCCTGAAAAGCATCATCAGGAAGGCGTGGATTAAATGAAGAGGACAGACTGAAGTTTCGCTCGGCTCTCATGCTGCGCCGGATCACGTCCTTATGCTCCTGATAGTCTTCGATCTGGAAGACCTCCTTGATCTGCGCCCATTGGCTTTGAAGCTCTGGATCAGCGAGTATGGCCCGTTCGTTTTGGGAATATTTGGTTTGGGTATGCACGAGGTCTTCGTAAACACCCTTAGCGACGTTCAGCTCATGTTCAGCCACGCCCGCACAAACGGTTTCACTGGGGGCTTGCGGAAGCAGCTTAATGAGAAGGCAGAGTTGAGTGTTTAGACGCCTACCTTTCTCCAAGTCCTCAAGGCATTCCTTCAGCACAAGGTGGGCATCGAAGGGCCATAGTGTAGGCGGAACGAAGATCCACTGGTAAAGACCTTTGAGCAGAGCGGCATCCGCGTTCTTCCTGTTCGCTGCTGTCGCATGATAACGCTCGATGACATCTTTGGACCAGTCGGCGACATGAAAGGCACGGCCCTTGAGCTTGTTCAAATCACGAAGGAGTTCCTTTTTCATGGAGTTCATTTGTTGGTATCACTTAGCTGCTCTGCCCGAATCTACTAATTTGCGAAGGATATTCCTACCGCTGGAGCAAGCGTTTGCCATGCTTGTTATCGCTCATTGGCAGATGACTCGGAAAGATCTCAGACAGCTCGTGCGGTATCGGAACATCCGGCTGAAGAAGCTGGAGAAGTGAACGCCTTGCTGATGCGGTGAGCCTCTCTCGCGTGAAATATAGATGATTTAGCACTTGCTCATTTAACCTTTTGGTTAAATATACAAGTCATGCGTCCACAACGCTCATGGCCGAACCCACTGCTTCTCGATCTCGTCTTCACCGCTCTTGGGGATGCCACGCGACGGAGCATCATCGAGCGCTTGCGGGCTCAGGAAGCCACGGTGAGTCAGCTTGCGGAACCGCTGGCCATGTCCCTGCCTGCGGTCTCCAAGCATCTGCGAGTGCTGGAAAACGCGGGCCTACTGGAGCGCCGCATCGAGGGCCGCACCCATTATCTCAAAGTGAATGCCAAGCCGATAACCCAAGCCATGAAGTGGATGGAGTATCATCGCCAGTTCTGGGCGGACAGCTTTGACCGACTGGAAAAGCTTTTGGAGGAACCACTCCGCAAACCGATCAGCAAACCTAAAATCAAACATTGACCATGACTCAAGAAGACACCTCTCCTCTCCTCATCACCCGCCGTTTCAAAGCCCCACGCGAGCGTGTCTTCGCCGCCTTCGCGACTGCTGAGGCTCTCCAAGAATGGTTCGGTCCTCCCGACGGGAGCGTTCTGGCATGTGCGCTGGATTTCCGCGTCGGAGGTCGTTACCAGATCAAGATGCATTCCCCGAGAGCGGGTGATTTGACGGTTTCAGGAGTTTATCGCGAGATCGTCGCACCGGAGAAGATCAGCTACACCTGGAAATGGGAGGATGACGAAGACTGGGTGAATTTAGAATCCATCGTGACTTTAGAGTTCAAGGCGATGGGCGCTGAGACCGAGCTGCATCTCACGCAAACCGGATTCCCGAACGCACAAAGCCGCGAGGGGCACAGTCACGGCTGGCCGGGTGGCTTTGAAAAACTGGACGTGATATTGATTTCCAGATAGCCTTTGGCAACAATTCCGTTCCCTCCAAATCATACCACCATGAATATCAAGAGCCTACTCATCAGCATCGTCGTCCTCTTCATCGCCATCACCGTGACGGACATTCTCATTCACGGAGTCTGGCTGTCCCCCGTTTATGAAGCGACCAAAAGTCTCTGGCGCGCTGACATGGCTAGCGGTGCCTATATGGGCTGGCTCCACGCCGGACATGGGCTCGCCGCCGTTGCCTTCACGATGCTTTGGGCGGCGGGCTTTGCGCAAAACGCGAAGCTCTCCTGCGGTGTGAAGTATGGAGCGATGATGGCCCTCTTCGCTCAAGCGAACACGCTCATCACTTATGCCGTGCAGCCGATCACGCTGGAGATTGTCTGGAAATGGATGGTCAGCGGAGTTCTACAAGGCATCATTCTCGGCATCGTGGTCTTCTGGGTTTATAAGCCGCTCAAGAAGTAATGAATCATTCTCTTCGAGCGCATCAAGGCGTAAAAAACCTTGATGCTCTTTGCGTTCTTGGTGGTTTAATCGCGCATGTCCATCGGCTCACCGCAACGCAATCCCAACCGCCTCCGCAGTGAGGAATGGCTGAACAATCCTGAGAACCCCGGCATGACCGCGCTCTATGTGGAGCGCCTCGTGAACTACGGCCTGACGCGTCGCGAACTGCAAAGCGGTCGCCCGATCATCGGCATCTCCCAGACTGGCAGCGACATCGCTCCGTGCAATCGCAGCCACATCGAGAACGTTGAGCGCATCAAGGCGGGCGTCCGTGATGTCGGCGGCATCCCGTTTGTCTTTCCCGTGCATCCCATTCAGGAAACCGTGCGTCGGCCAACTGCGGCGCTGGATCGCAATCTCGCCTACCTCGGCATGGTGGAGATCATCCACGGCTACCCCTTTGATGGCGTCGTCTTCACCACCGGTTGCGACAAGACCACGCCTGCTGCGCTCATGGCCGCAGCGACGACGAATCTGCCCAGCATCATGCTGAACTCCGGGCCGATGCTTGACGGCTGGCACAAAGGCGAACTGGCAGGCAGCGGCACCATCGTGTGGGAATCGAGGCAGCTCTATGCGGCGGGGAAGATCGACTTCGATGAGTTCATGGACCGCTCCTGCGCGAGCGTCCCAAGCATCGGCCACTGCAACACCATGGGCACCGCGTTGTCCATGAACAGCCTCGCCGAAGCCCTCGGCATGACCTTGCCCGGAGCCGCCGCCATCCCTGCGCCGTATCGCGAACGCGGCCAGATGGCTTACGAAACGGGACGCCGCATTGTGGACATGGTGCGCGAGGATCTGACGCCATCCAAGATCATGACACGGGCGGCTTTTGAGAACGCCATCGTGGTGAACTCCGCTATCGGCGGGAGCACGAACTGCCCACCACATCTTATCGCCATCGCCCGCCACATTGGCGTTGAGCTGGACATCCAGGACTGGCAGACTGTCGGCTATGACGTGCCGCTGCTGGTCAATGTCATGCCCGCCGGCAAATGGCTTGGCGAGGCCTTTCATCGCGCTGGCGGCGTGCCTGCGGTCATCGGCGAACTCGCGCGCGCTGGTCGCCTGCACAACGACGCGATCACCGCGAATGGCCAGACGATGGCTGCGAACTGCGCGACCGTCACCGCTTCGAATCCCGATGTCATCTTCCCTTATGCGAAGCCCATGCGCGAGAAGGCAGGCTTCCTGGTGCTCAGTGGAAACCTCTTCGATTCTGCCCTCATCAAGACCAGCGTCATCAGCACGGAGTTTCGCCAACGCTACCTCGCGAAGCCCGGCAGTGAGAACCGCTTCGAAGGACGCGCCATCGTCTTTGAAGGCACGGAAGACTATCATGCGCGGATCAACGATCCTGCGCTGGAGATTGATGAAGACTGCTTCCTCGTCATTCGCGGCAGCGGCAGCATCGGCTATCCCGGCGCGCCAGAAGTCGTGAACATGACGCCGCCAGATGCTCTGGTGAAGCGCGGCATCGGCCTGCTGCCCTGCATCGGCGATGGTCGCCAAAGCGGCACCAGCGCCAGCCCCAGCGTCTTGAACGCGTCACCCGAGTCCGCCATCGGAGGCGGCCTCGCGTTGTTGAATACCGGTGACCGCATCGTCATTGATCTCAACACCTGTCGCTGTGATGCCCTCGTTCCTGAAGCTGAATGGGAAGAACGTCGCGCCGCCTGGAAACCGAACCTGCCCGAGATGCAAACCCCCTGGCAGGAGATCCACCGCAAATGCACCGGGCAGCTCAGCACGGGGATGTGCTTAGACTTCGCGACGTGTTATCGGAACGTCGGCAGCAAGCTGGCGCGGGATAATCATTAGCCGACCCTGGGAGCGCCGTCCGTCCCGGCGGCGTTTCTAACACATCGCTTTCGCCCCCATGAACAAAGGACCCACCCAGCCTCCTTCATGGAAACTCCGTCGCGACACCTTCCAACAATCTCATCCCTCCTCCACCACTCCCGACTCAACCATCATCCCACCCCACTGGCACTCTCGCGGCTATCTCCCTCACTTCGATCAAGCTGGCATCGTCCAAAGCTACACTTTCCGTCTCGATGACGCCTTGCCCATGTCAGTGCTGCAAGAATGGGAACGTGAGCTTGCCCAAATAGAAGACACCGCCCGCCAACTCGAACTGCGGCGGCGCATCGATCATTACCTCGACGCCGGACATGGCAAGTGTTGGCTGAAGATCCCTGAGATCGCGACCATGGTAGAAGGTGCCTTGCTGCACTTCGATTCGCAGCGCTACCATCTGCTCGCCTGGTGCCTGATGCCGAACCACGTTCATGCCGTTGTCGAGACCGTGGCAGGTTTTTCGAATAGCGATGTCATTCATTCATGGAAGGGCTTCACGTCCCATCAAGCCAACAAGCACCTACGAAGAGAAGGCGGGTTCTGGCAGCGCGATTACTATGATCGTGAAGTGCGCGATGGTGCTCACTACGAGCGGCTCGTTTTATATGTGGAGAATAATCCGGTGAAAGCTGGGTTAGTCGCGAAAGCAGATGAGTGGAAGTGGAGCAGTGCGCGATGGGAAAGAAGGAAGCCTTCGATGCGGATTGGATGAATCTGGGCCGCGAAGTGAACGCCGTCCGTCCCGACGGCGTTTCTTACTCATCGCCACCACGATGATCAATGTCCCGCAAGAGGTTTTCCAAAGGAATGATCGGAGGTGTGGAGACGCTCTTAGGGAACGGCGAACGCTCTTGCTGCAAAGCAAGTTGAAGAAACGCCGCCGGGACGGACGGCGCTCCCAGGTCTGAACCTCTTTCGCGACCTTCTCCACCCACTTTACTCACCACCACGATGATGATGCTCAATATCCCCGCAAGAGGATGATCGGAGGTGTGGAGACGCTCTTAGGGAACAGCGAAAGCTCTTGCTGTAAAGAAGCTGAAGAAACGCCGCCGGGACGGACGGCGCTCCCAGGTCAAGCCAGAATCTCCGTCGCCACCTTCCCACTCACATTCGTGAGCCTAAACGGACGACCCGCATAGGGATACGTCAGCTTCTCATGATCCAGACCCAACGTGGCCAAGATCGTAGCGTGGAGATCATGGATATGCATAGGCTTATCCACGGCGGCATGGCCGTAGTCATCCGTCGAGCCGTAGCTGTAGCCGCCTTTCACACCGCCGCCAGCCATCCACATGGTGTAGCCTTTGGCGTTGTGATTGCGACCGTCGCCGCTTCGACCATCGGGCGTGCGACCAAACTCGCCGCCCCAGACGACGAGCGTGTCCTTCAGCAGACCGCGTTGTTTGAGGTCCGTAAGCAGGGCCGCGATGGGCTTATCGGTTTCGCCACAGCCTTTCGCGAGTCGCGATTTCAAGCTGCTGTGATGATCCCAACTGCCGTGCGTGATTTCCACGAAACGCACACCGGCCTCAACGAAGCGACGTGCCAGCAGGCATTGACGCGCGAAGCTGTCGGTGGTCTTGTCGTCCACGCCGTATAGATCGAGCGTGGCCTTCGATTCGTTGGCGAGGTCCATGACGTGCGGCACGGAGCCCTGCATCTTGAAGGCCTGCTCGTAAGACTGGATCACCCCTTCCACTTCGCTGTCGCCGCCGGTTGATTTCAGCAGGTCGTTGTTCATGGCCTGAACGTAGTCGAGCTGCTTGCGCTGAAGGGCGGTGGTTAGCATCGGATTACGGATGTCATGGACGGCATCGCTGCTGATGGCTTCGTCCGTTTCCTTGAGTGAGCCGATGCGCATCCCTTGATAAATGGCGGGCAGGAAGGCACTGCCAAACACACCCGCATTCCCCAGCGGTGGGCTCAGGCTGATGAAGCCGGGCAGTTCCAGCGTCTCCTTACCGAGGCCATACACGACCCATGAACCGAGCGAGGGACGGACAAAATTCGTGCTGCCCGTATGCAGCATGGTGAAGCCTTGCGGATGATTCGGAATGTCCGTGTTCATGCTGCGCAACAGGCACATCTCATCTGCGTGCTGCGCCAAATTTGGGAACAGATCAGAGATCCAAAGACCGCTCTTACCGCGCTGTTGAAAGGCATAAGGCGAGCCGACCAGCCTGCCCTTGCCACCCGGTTTGCCCGCATCTGCATTCAGTTTCGGTTTGTAGTCAAAGGTGTCCATGTGGGACGGCGCGCCCTGCATACAGAGGAAGATCACTCGCTTCGCCCGTGCTGGAAAATGAGGCTGCTTCGGTGACAACGGATTGAGTGCTGAGGCTGCCTTTGGCTCAGCAGCGGAAGCGGTAAGAGCATTGAACGCAAGGTAGCCGAAGCCAGCAGTGCTGCGCTGCAACATCTCGCGTCGGGACAGGAATGAGAATGGCGTGTTCATGGCGTGGGTGATGGGTGAATGATTTTTTAACCGCTAATGAACGCTAATTTTCGCTAATGACTGATCCTGATTTAGCCGAAGTTTATTAGCGTCCATTAGCGGTTGAGAATTCAGTTCATGGCATTGAAGCGGATTGATTCGGAAGAGCATCCGCGAGCAAACGGAACTCTGCGCTGGCGAACAGCGCCTGACAGAACGTGGCGTAAGCGGCTTCAGCAGCAGCGGGCATTTTGCCATGGCTGAGTTTGACCAGATCCTTCACTTCATCACGAAGGAAGAGGTCCGCGCGGGCCTGCTCCGCATCGGTCGGCGGACGACACAGTGCCAGTTCGTAAGCGAGGCTGATGCGGCCTTTATGATCAAGCTCGGGCGCGATGGAGATGCGATGTGCCAGCGCCCTCGACTGCTCGATGACGAACTCGTTGTTCATCAAATAGAGCGCTTGAGAAGGAACGTTCGTCGTATCGCGATTGGCCACGACGAGGCTTGGTTCGGCGAAGTCGAAGACCTCAAGACAAGACGGCACGAAGTCGCGCACGATGGGCAGATAAATGCTGCGATAATGAAACTGCGCGTTCACAAACCGATTGGAATAAGCGCTGGCAAAACCATCTCCCGCAGAAGCCACCATTGAGCCGCCGGGCGGTTGCAGGTCCATCATCCCGCTCGCGGTGAGCATGGCATCACGGATCGCTTCCGCATCGAGACGACGCGGATTGGCGCGCCACAGCAGGCGATTGCCGGGATCGACTTGAGCGTTCGCCGCATCCACGCGAGTGCCTAGCTGATAGACACGACTCAGCACGATCTCTCGGATGAGCTTCTTCACGGACCACTCTTCATCCATGAAGCGCAGGGCCAGATAATCCAGCAGTTCGGGATGCGTCGGACGTTCTCCGGTCGCGCCAAAGTTATCCGAAGTGCGCACGATTCCCTGACCAAACAAGTGCTGCCACACGCGATTCACCATCACGCGTGAAGTGAGCGGATTACCCTTGGCCGTAAGCCATTCCGCAAGCTGATAGCGTCCGCTGGCATTGGCAGGCATGACCGGCGCTGTGCCGCTGGTGAGCAAAGGAATGACACCGCGCGGGACGCTCGCTCCGGGATCATCGGGCTCGCCTTTGATATAGATGGGACAGTCCATCACGCCGCCGTCATGCACGCCCATGACCTCATGCATCATCTGCTGCGGAGTCTGGGGCTTCAGGTTCGTCGCGATCTTTTTCTTGCCCTGTTTCTTGTTCTTCAGTGGCTTAACCGCAGCGACCTTCGACGTTGGCGGCGGCACGATTCCCAGTTGCTCACTGAGTGATTTCGATTCATCCGCCAGCGACAACAACGTCGAGGCATTCAGCCCTTTGTTCTTCTTCCCGCTGGTTCCATAGAATACCTCCGTGCTGCGGAAAATGCCCGCGAGAGCATAGTAGTCACGCGTGGTGACCGGGTCATATTTATGATCGTGACAGCGGGCACAAGAGACGGTCAAACCGAGCACCGCGCGCGAGGTGACATCAATCTGCTCGTCGATGAGGTCCATCTTGAACGTCAGTCGGTTCTTCTCCACAATGTTCTTCGTGCCCAGCGCAAGGAACGCCGTGGCGGTGAGATGATCATTGTATTCAGCGGCATCGCTCGTGCCCATGAGGTCGCCAGCGATCTGCTCACGGACGAACTCATCATAAGGCTTGTCCTCATTGAAGCACTCGATCACATAGTCCCGATAACGCCACGCGGTCGGGTAAAGGTTGTTGGATTCCTTGCCCGTGCTCTCGGCATAGCGCGCGACATCCAGCCAGTGCCGACCCCAGCGCTCGCCGTATTGCGGACTCTGCAAAAGCTTGTCCACTATGACCTCGAAGGCCTTGTGCTGGGCTTCAGAACCCTTCGCACTCTCCGCAAGAAAGGCGTTCGCGACCTCAGTGGGAGGCGGCATTCCGATCAGATCAAAATACGCGCGACGCAGCAAAGCACGCGGCTCCGTGTCAGCCACCGGCTTCAGGCCTTTGCTTTCCATCGCCGAGAGCACATAGCGGTCAATCTCCGTGCGCGGCCACGCAGTCTCTTTGACTTCGGGCACCGGCCCTTTCTTCGGCAGTTGGAAGGACCAGAACTGCTTCGCCTTCTCCTGATCCATTTCAGCGACGCTCTTCGCCGCTCCATCGCGCGGGTCAGGCGCGCCCATGCGGACCCATTGTTCAAAGTTCGCTATAACCTCATCAGACAACTTCCCGCCGCTCTTCTGCGGTGGCATTTGCGTGTCCTTATCCGTGTAACGCAAGGCCCCGATGATGAGGCTTTCATCGAGCTTGCCCGGCACGATTGAAGGCCCTGTATCGCCACCTTGACGGAGACCCTCCCGCGTATCCAACAACAGCCCGCCCTTCACTTTATCAGCCTTCGCGGAGTGACAGTCATAGCATTTGCTGACGAGCACCGGCCGGATGTTCTTCTCAAAGAAAGCGAGCTGATCGTCAGTCGGCTTCGTATCGGCGGCCCAAGCCGAAGACATCAGGATGAACGTGCACGATGAAATGGTCTGGAGATGATTCATGAGGGTCAGCGTGTGGAGGCGTCAGTCAATTCAATGCGCGGCGGCTGGTTCTCCGTCATGAGACGGACGATTTCCGTCGGCGAGAGCGCGCGATCAGTGATGAAAAGTTCATCCATGTCGCCACGGAAGAAGTTCGTCTTGTTGCGCTTTCCAGGGAGACGGCCCAACCACATGACATCTGAGGAAGCCGTTTCTGCGCCTGTGTGCTTGGCCTTGATCGCATGAAGCGTCGTGCCTTCCAGGCGGCCATCGACATATTGCGTCACTTGCACCGGGCCGTCCTTACCCGCGACCGGAACAAAGACGATGGCCAGATGATGCCAGCGCCCATCACGAAGCGGCGTCGCGCCCACCGCATAGATTTTGCCCAACTCCGTGCGCAACGCCCCGAGAGGCCCTTGGTTCGGATTTCGATTCCAGCCAATTTCGAGCACCCTTCCCCCCAGCTTCTTACTGTGAACCTGCCAAGCGACCATCGCGTGAGAGTCCGAGAGTTCAGCGTTCTCCGGCACCCGCACCCAGAAAGCGACGGTGCGTGAAGCCGGCCGTGAGATGTCTGGGACAGCGGCGCTCATGGCCATGCTTCCATCAAAGCGCAGCGCTTTCTGCCAGCGCCCGTCAGTCAATAATTCTCCTGCATGACCGGCATCGAATCGCGCATCCTTCACGCCCATCAAACCAACGACCTCTGCCTTGAAGCCGTCGTTGTTAGCCTCATCCATCGACCAGTGCGCGTAGTTCACCGCCAGCTTCCACCGATCCATCACAGCGCTTTGCGCCAGCCTTCCGTGACGCGCTTCCATGTCGCCACGACCTGCCTTGTGGTTCCTGCCGAAGCGCCGGGTTTCGTTGGTGTGCAGAACCGTGGGAGCGCTTTCATCGGCATTCACCGGGGACACTTCGACGGAGCCTTTGATGACTCGCACCTCCGCATCGCCGCCCGCATCAGCGACCATCGAGAACTCAGTGCCGAGATCGAGGACTTCCACGGAAGCATGATGGACGCGGAAGCCGATGGCCTCCGGCGGCACCGTGGCCTTCAGCCCGCCGTTCTGGAGCGTCGCTTCCCAAGCAGATTCCACATCCAGAACCGCGGGTCCTTCGAGCACCAACTGCGCTCCGCAATCAAAGGTGATTTCAGCAATGCCCGAGCTCAGCTCAAGGCGTTGACCGCGACATAAGGCATCGCCCGGTTGAAGCTTGGTGGAAGCCTTCCAGATACAATCTTTGACGCCCGTCATGCGGGCCACCAGCGCGCCGGTTTGCAGATCAGCCTCCGCGAGTTCTTCATGCACGATTCGTGGCGGCGTATGGAATTGAACCATCAAGAATCCAAGCGCAAGACAAGCCGCGACACCGAGCGCTCCCAGCGTCCAGAGAGTGAATCTTGCACGAGCCGGAGTGCGGTTCTGCACGGGCAGCGCAGGCGCATCGGATTGCATGTCATTCGCATATTCCGTGAGGCTTGCTGATAAGCTGATCTCCTGAAAATACAGGGCTCGCGCTTCGTCTGAAGAAGCCAGCATCTGAGTGAGACGCTGCTCTTGAGCCTCGCTCATCCGGTCATCCAGAAGCGCGCTGCAGAGCTCATGCAGCTCCAGAATTTGAGCATCCGTCAGGCTCATGCGACACCTCCTTCAGCGAGCTGTTGAGTCACACAATCCAACAACAATTTCCGCAGCCGGTTCAGCGCGCGGTAAGCCGCTTCCAACGTCCGTCCGGTGCGTTGCGCTGCTTCTTCCACTCCATGTCCCCGTTCATAGCGGGTGAGCAGGAGTTCACGATCACGCGGATGCAGTTTGTTCAGACACTTTCCGAGCGCTTCATGACGTTCATCCACCTCGCGCGCCATCTCCGCAAACTGCGGTGCCATGGCTTCCATCAGGGTGTCATCAAACACGACCTTCGACCGAGCGAACCGCTGGCGCGCTGCCCGAATCTGCCACCAGGCGATCTGACAGGCCCAAGCCACGAAATCCGTGCCGTCCGCATACTCATCAAACTTCTTACAAACCACTACGCTGGTCTCCTGAAGCAGATCATCCGCATCATGACGGCTCGGCACCAGCGCATGAATGTAACCGAAGACCTGCCGCTGATGACGCGTCCAGAGCGAGACCAGCCTCATGCGGCTTTCGATCTCGTTCGCGGACGCTGACGTGGGTTCGTTCATCTCAATGATGACATCGGGGAGTGTGTTTCTGAATGTAGCACAGGCATCTTGCCTGTGGGTAGAGCTGGCATCTTGCCTGCGGTCATCAGTGTAATCCAAGCAGGATGCTTGGACTACCCACAGGCAGGATGCCTGTGCTACTACGGCGCGGCGGCTGTCTCCAGCCGCCGATTTGAGAGGCTGTTTAGGCGTTCTTCTTTTTCTTCTTCTTGTGCTCAGCAGGCTTGATGGCGGCGATCTCATTGTCATCGAGTTTGCCATCGCTGTTGGTGTCGAATTTCTTGAGGTCAGGATCGGAAGCGAAGGCTTTTTTCACGGCTTCCACTTCTTCAGGGTCGAGCTTGCCATTGGTGTTCTTGTCGTAACGGGAGAACACATCGGCTTCGCCCTTTTTCTCGCCCTTGGGCTTCTTGGCGAATGCGGATGGGGCTCCAACAGCGAACATGAGCAGGGCGGTGATGATCCAAGTCTTTTTCATTTGAGTGATTTCAGTTTTGACGAATTCGACTGCGATTGGGTAGCTGGTCAGGCAGGGCAATCGTTTCCTGCATGACCTGAGGAAGACTCCTCGCCAAGTAACAGCGCGGCCCGTGAATATTCGGACAAGATTTCTAAATTCTTTTTCAGCCGCCATGGGATAGATTGAAAATAGCCCAGTGCTTCAGCACTGGGAATGACCAAGTTTACGGACCCAGCGCTAAAGCGCTGGCTATTGTCGGTTTTGAATCACATCCTTAGAAAGGATAAGTTGAGGATGAACCTATGCTCGACTCATCACCGCAGGCTCAACGATCCCCCATCAATCGGATAAGCCACGCCCGTGATGAAGCTGGCCTCATCACTGCATAAATAGAGCGCCGCAGCGGCCACTTCTTCCGGCTGTCCCATGCGTCCGAGGGGTTGCGTCTTGGAGAGCTTTTCAAACATCTCTTCTTCACGCCCCGGATAGTTCTTCTTGATGAAGCCCTCCACGAAAGGCGTCTGGATGCGGCCCGGACAGAGGGCATTGCAGCGGACATCATGCTTCAGATAATCCTGCGCCACGGAGTAGGTCATGGCGAGCACCGCGCCTTTGCTCATGCTGTAAGCGAAGCGCTCGGCGATCCCCATCTGTGCGGCGATGGAACACATATTCAAGATCACGCCCCCACCCTGCGCGACCATCTTTTCGACGCCCGCCTTCAGGCAGTTGGCCACGCCTTTGACGTTCACGCGATAGATGCGGTCGAGGTCTTCCTCGCTGGTCGCGAGGACACTGCCCACATGGGCGATGCCTGCGTTGTTCACGAAGATGTCGAGCTTTCCGCGCTTCATCCACACCGCTTCAATACAGGCTGTAGCCTGAGCGGTAATAGAAACATCACAGACCTGTGAGGCCGCACTGCCACCCTCAGCGTGGATCTCGTTCACGACAGAACTTGCCGCAGCTTCATCCAGGTCCAACAGCTCCACATGCGCGCCTTGTTTCGCGAAGGTCAGCGCGATGGCTCTACCAATGCCAGACCCTCCCCCAGTGATGACGGCGGTTTTACCTGAAAGCGAGAACATGCTCATGCTTTCAGACTAGCAGCCGCCGCGGTAACGAACAATCTTTCCCGGTGTGACTAAGCCACTGATCAACTCAGAACTTGAAGCCCACGGAGATACCCGCCTTGAACGCCGAACCATCCACTTCTGCGCCGATGGCCGAACTGCCAAAGCGCACCTTATCCGTCCAGGAGTAGCCAGCATGGACTTCTATGAAGACCTTGCTGCCTTCAGGTGTGTAGCGGATGAAAGCCTCGCCGGTCACGCCGATGGCCGCCTTGGTGGAGTTGTCCGAAGAGGAGCCGCCAGAGACGAACGGCCCATTTTCCGTCGGGCTTTCCTGCACGAAGGTCTCGTGACTTCCGCTGAAGTTACCGTTGAAGATTGTCAGCGTTGGACCCGCGCGCAGACCTGCTTCCCAGGCCGGAGCCACCTTCCACGCCACATCCGCCAGGATCTTGATTTGATGCGCCTTAACTTCGAGCGTGGAGATGTCCAGCGTGTAAAGTTCTCCCGGTCCTTCGCCGGATTCATGTTCGCCTGAAGCCACTTTGCCGCTCGCGTAATTGTAACCCAAACCCAGTCTCCAGACCGCGCCATCCGCGCGATGAATCACCTTGCTCACCGTGATGCTGGGTGAAAAAACGGTCTTGTCCGTCTTGTCTGACAAAGGCTCGTCCTCGAAGAACTGAGTGCCTTTCGTGTCAAACTTCATGGACAACTGACTGACATCACCTCCGACAGAGATTTCCCAAGGAGATTCAGTAGCGGCGCGCAAAGGGACGTTAGCGAGGAGGATTGCGGCACCGAGAACAAGGATCGTTTTCATAAGGTAGATTTTTGGGTGAAGCCGATCAATAAATCCAAATGCTTTAGGTGAAAAGCTTATTTTGCTTGATGCACACAAATTTCTATACCTCACGCCGTTGCGCCCATTTCCGGCCCTTGGTCAGGGCTTCATGGGCGACAGTCCATAAAAGTGATGTAGTTCCGCCTTTAGGCGGGATCTCTCCGAAATAATCCGGCTAAAGCCGGAACTACATCACAGTTTCGCATCATCCCAGCCATCTCCGTATTGCAGCACCGGAAACGTCTTCCACTTCACGGCGGCTTCATCTTTGCCGATTTCATTCAGATACTCATGCGCACTCGACCACGGCCACTCCGTCCATCTGGCGACGTATCCGTGCCGCACGGGATTGTGATGAATGTAGTTCGTCGTGGCCCAGAAATGACCCTCGCCCCTCATCGCGCGGTCCGTGGCGCGATGCCAGCAGTGACGGCCCTGCGTTCCCTCCTCCTTGTTCCAAGTGTGGGAAGTCCTGCCGTGGAGCTGGCCGAGACTGAGTATGACCTGTTTCAAATCAAGTGCCGTGATGAGCGCGTGATAGTGATTCGGCAATAGGCACCAGGCATGAACCAAAGCCTCAGCAGTGCTTAATGCGCCGAGCCAAGCTTCGCAGAAGTCGTCCATGCGCGCCGTGGATTTCCCGATGATGGAGGCGTGTTCATAGCACGCTGCGGTGATGTGGTATTGCGTGGTCTGCCAGCCTTCCCGATGAGGTGGGCCGTGCCACGGTCGTTGGAGTTCACGACGTGTCTTCAATACCTCCTGCCGCTCCACGTCATTGAGCTTTCTCCAGAGATACATTTTTTGTAATGTAGTTCCGCCTTTAGACGGATTTATTGATGATGAATTCCGGCTAAAGCCTGAACTACATTACGAGTTTCCGCGCCTCATTCAGCGCGGCATCCAGCTTCTCCACATCCTTCCCGCCGCCTCGTGCGAAGTCCGGCTTTCCGCCGCCTTTACCTCCCACGATCGGAGCGATGGTCTGGATGATCTTGCCAGCTTGCGCTTTGGCTTGGAAGTCCTTGTCCACGTTCGCGGTGAGGACGACGGCTCCATTGAACGCGCTGCCTAAAACGATGACGCCTTTGAAGAGGCCCTTCAAAGCATCGTTCACGGCCATGACGTAGTCCCCATCCACCGCGCCGAGATTGGCGATGATGGCGTTGTTGCTCGCGGTCGAGAGAAGCTCCTTCGCGCGGCCACTGGCTTCGCGTTGTTGCGCGGCTTTGAGGGCTTTCTCGATTTCCTTTTGCTGCGTGAGCAGTTGATCGAGCTTCTTCTCAAGGTCGTGCGCGCCTTGAGCACTGACTTTACCGGCGAGGAGTTTCAGGAGATCCGCATCAGCGCGCGCGGCGTTGTAGGCTTCAAGCCCGGCGATGGCTTCGATACGGCGCACACCGGCGGCGACGGCGCTTTCGCCGACCAAGCGGAACAAGCCGATCTCGCCCGTGTGGCGCGTGTGGGTGCCGCCGCAGAGTTCCATACTCCAGCCGTCGAGCTTGTGGGGCTGGCCGCCGATCTGCACAACGCGGACGAGGTCGCCGTATTTCTCGCCGAATAGCGCCATGATGCCAGCGTTGGCCTTGGCCTCGGCGTAAGGCACTTCGCTCCACGAGACGGGATCGTTCGCGACGATGCGTTCGTTCACGAGACGCTCGATGTCCGCGATCTGCGACGCGGTGAGCGCGGCGCTGTTGAAGTCGAAGGTGAGCTTGTCCGGCGTGACGGACGAGCCCTTCTGCGTGGCGTCCTTGCTCACGACTTCATGCAACGCCCAATGCAAAATGTGCGTGACGGTGTGATGGCGCTCGATGGCGGAGCGACGCGGCGCATCGACGACGAGCCTCACAGTAGCATCAACGGGCGGTGCTTCATCGCCGCTGAGGAAATGCAGCCAAGTGTTGCCGACTTTCGTGGTGGCACTGACGGGATAAGTGTTTGCACCAAGGATAAGCTGGCCGCTGTCGCCGACCTGTCCGCCCATCTCGGCGTAGCAAGTGGACACGTCGAGCACGACCGCCGTCTTGTCCTTCATCGCGACGACTTCGAGCACCTTCACATCGGCTTCGAGTGTGTCGTAACCGATGAACTTCGTTGGAGCCTTCGTTTCGATCTCGCTTACGGAGACGACTTGCTTATTCTTCTTGCCAGCTTCACGGGCCATGGCCTTCTGGCGTTCCATGAGATGGTCAAAACCCGCGGTGTCAACGGCAAGGCCTAACTCACGCGCCATCAGTTCCGTGAGATCAAGAGAGAATCCCTGTTCATCGTAGAGCTTAAAAGCTTGGGCTCCACTTATAGAGGCAGGTTGCGCTGCCCGCTTCATCAGACTCGCAATCTTTTCTGCATGTGTCGAGGCATTGGAGATGGTCTCTTTACTGCCGTCTGCGAACGTCATGACAGCGTTGATCATAGCGTTGTCTTGAACGCCGTCGCTATTGATGCATTCCACGTCTGCAGCGAGCCTAGCCGCTTCGAGAGCGTAGCTTTCAAAGAGAGCAATCCCCTTATCCAACGTCCGGTTAAAGCTCTCCTCCTCTAACTTGAGCACCGCTTTGACCTGTTCCTTCTTCGTCCGCAATTCAGGGAACACATCGCCCATGTGCAGGGCGAGGACATCGACGAGCTTGTAGAAGAACGGTTCTTTGAACTCGAGCGTGCGGCCGTATTTCACCGCGCGGCGGAGGATGCGGCGGAGGGTGTAGTTCCGGTCGGTGTTGCCGGGCTGAATGCCGTCGGCGATAGCGAAGCTGAGGGTGCGCAGGTGATCGGCGATGACGCGGAAGGCGACGTCGATCTTCTCCTGCTCGGTCACGGGCACGACATGGCCTTGCGCATTGGCTTTCGGCAGCGTGCTCTGGTAGGTCTTGCCGCACATCTTCGTCAGCTCATCGAAGATCGGCTTGAAGACATCGGTGTCGTAGTTGCTGATCTTCGCGGTCTCGAAGTCGGTGAAGTTCTTCGTGCCCTGGATGATGGAGACGACGCGCTCGAAGCCCATGCCCGTGTCCACATGCTGCGCGGGCAGCGGGACGAACGTGCCATCGGGGTTCGCGTTATATTGAATGAAGACGTTGTTCCAGATCTCGATGCAGCTCGCGTCGCTGCCGTTGACGAGCAACGCACCCGCGCGCTGGCGGTCTTCATCGAGGTTCGGTGCGCCTGAGGTGAGGTCGATGTGAATCTCCGTGCATGGGCCGCAGGGGCCGGTGTCGCCCATCATCCAGAAGTTGTCCTTCTTGTTGCCGTTGACGATGTGGATGTCGGGATCGAGGCCGATGCTGCGGAACTTCTCCGCCCAGATGTCCCACGCTTCCTGATCGCGCTCGGCGGGATCGTTCGGGCCGGGTTGATAGATGGTGGCGAAGACGCGGGTCGGCGGGAATTTCCACTTCTCGATGATGAGTTCCCAAGCCCATGAAATGGCTTCCTTCTTGAAGTAGTCGCCGAAGCTCCAGTTCCCGAGCATCTCGAAGAGCGTGTGGTGGTAGGTATCAAGGCCGACATCTTCGAGGTCGTTGTGCTTGCCACCAGCGCGGATGCACTTCTGCGTGTCTGCCGCGCGCGTGGGCAATCCTTTGTGCAGGACGCCGGGCCAAGTGTCCACATCTGCGCTGCGCTCGCCGAGGAAGATGGGCACGAACTGGTTCATGCCAGCATTCGTGAAGATGCGTGCGCCGTCGCGGCTGGTGTAGCCGACGTTATCACTGGGGACGATGGTGTGGTCCTTCGACTTGAAGAAATCGAGGAAGCTCTGGCGGATCTGGGCGGACGTCATCATAAGGAAGGGCGTGGAGTATGAAGCGCCCGGTGGCAAACGCAACTGTTCGGAAGAGGTGTTAGACCTGGTTCAGCTCCGAGTTGGGCGGCGCAGCTAGGCAGGTCGATATTGCAAACAACGCACCGCTAGGGCTGTCCATCCGGTCTGGTGGCTCGCACCACAACCACGGCCTGTGTCACCGTGGAAATACTCGTGGAACAGCACCAAATCACGCCAGTGCGGATCGGCCGCGTAGCGTTCAATTCCGCCGTGGCAGGGCCGATGACCACTGGCATCAGGCACGAAGAGGCTCGCCAATCGCGCGGCGATATGCGCGGCCACTACGTCCAGAGTCACGCGTTGACCAGAACCTGCTGGGTCTTCCACCTTCAAGGAATCGCCATAGAAATGCGCGTAACGTTCCAAGGCCTCCACCAGCAGGAAATTAATAGGGAACCAGACGGGACCGCGCCAGTTCGAGTTCCCGCCAAAGAGCCTCGTATTGCTCTCTCCCGGCACATAGTCCACGCGATGATCTCCGTCACCGGCATGGAAAACATAGGGATCTTCAAGGTGGTGTCGCGAAACCGAACGCAGTCCATGAGGCGAGAGGAACCCTTGCTCATCCAGCAGATAACTCAGCGTGCGTTCCAGCCTTGCGCGAGTAGGAATGGCGAGGATGCGGTGCTTCTGATGACCGCACGACTGACGCCAAGTGATATGCGAAGCGAGGTCTGGCCGATGCTCAATGAACCACTGCATCCGCTTCCAGAAGCCGGGCAATTTTTGGATCTGTTCCTCTTCGAGAACCTCCACCGCGATGAGCGGAATGAGGCCGACCATGGAGCGAATGCGCAACGGGATGCACTGGCCTTTGAGCAGAATCTGATCGTAATAAAAACCGTCCACTTCATCCCAGAGCCCGAACCCGCCGAGATTGTTCATCGCATCTGCGATGCTCACGAAATGCTCGAAGAACTTGGAAGCCATGTCCTCATAGACCGAGTTTTCCTGCGCCAGTTCCAACGCGATGGAAAGCATGGTGAGGCAATAGAACGCCATCCATGCGGTGCCGTCCGCCTGTTGAAGATGACCGCCTGAAGGAAGCGGCTTGTTCCGATCAAAGACGCCGATGTTATCGAGCCCGAGGAAGCCGCCTTCGAACAAGTTATTGCCCTCGGTATCCTTGCGATTGACCCACCAGGTGAAGTTGATGAGGAGCTTCTGAAAAACGCTTTCGAGAAACCTTCGATCACGTTGACCACGCGGGGCCGTCATCTTGTAAATGCGCCACGCGGCCCATGCATGAACCGGCGGATTGACGTCATCAAAATCGAATTCGTAAGCCGGGATCTGCCCGTTCGGATGCATATACCACTCCCGCAGGAAGAGCTCGAGTTGACCCTTGGCAAAGTCCGGGTCCACCTCCGCCATCGGGATCATGTGGAAGGCCATATCCCACGCCGCGAACCAAGGGTATTCCCACTTGTCCGGCATGGAGATTACATCCTGTGAATACAGATGGCCCCAGTTATGGTTCCGTCCCGCATAGCGCTCCAACGGCGGCGCGGGGAAGGCCGGATCACCTTCCAGCCAATCCTTCACGATGTAGTGGAAGAATTGTTTACTCCAAAGCAGCCCGGCATAGCCCTGACGCGCGGCTTTGCGGGCCTCATCTGACACGCCTTGATGGGCCAGCGTGGCATAGAACTCATCTGCTTCAGCGATGCGCTGCTTGAAGACTTCGTCAAAGCTCGCACCAAAGTTTTCAGCCGGAGCGACATCCGCTTGGACCAGTCTCAAGCGCAGAACACGCTCTTCACCAGCCGCCAGATTCAACACAAAATGCGGCGCGCATTTGGTGCCCGACTGCGCGCCATTCACGGCTTCATGATCGCCATTGATGACCCGCTTATGAAAGGCGTCTTTGACAAACGGCGTCGCATTGGCCGAGGCATAAAGCCGCTCGTGATTCGTCTCGTTCTCGGTGAAGAGCACTTCGGCCTCCCCTTCCCAAGCGAACTGATAGTCGCCAAGCTCTGCCTGCGTCGCCTGAACCAGACCGGGCTGCTTCAGATGAAGCGTGGGCTTTTTGCCCTCATCTTCACGGCCCCAGCTCCAGGTATTGCGGAACCAAAGCGTCGGCAGCACATGCAGCGTGGCGGCTTCAGGCCCACGATTGGCTAGCCGCAGACGAATGCAAAGGTCTTCCGGTCCGGCCTTGGCGTATTCCGCGAAGACATCGAAGTAGCGGCTCTCATCAAAGACGCCTGTGTCCTCCAGTTCGAACTCTCCCACGTCCAGCCCGCGATGCGCGTTCTCGTTCAATAACTGCGCATAGGGAAACTCTGCGTGGGGATATTTGTA
The DNA here is from genome assembly GCA_025361865.1 of Phragmitibacter sp. Lineage (GTDB taxonomy): Bacteria > Verrucomicrobiota > Verrucomicrobiia > Verrucomicrobiales > Verrucomicrobiaceae > JANYJH01. Next base: position 73 of record JANYJH010000218.1, on the reverse strand, counting down.
GAGCGCCTTTGCATAAGAATGCGTCGGCGTTGAATCGAGGTAGTAGTAGCATTCCTTCACGTCCTCACCGTGA
>JANYJH010000212.1 GCA_025361865.1 Phragmitibacter sp. | reverse complement strand
CCGATGCCTGCCTATTTCGACGATTGGAGAATGGGGTTGGAAGAGTTTCCGCGTTATCTTGAAATGGTTAATGAAGCCCGTGAGGAATTCCGTGACTTGCCTATTCGTCTGGGCTTGGAGGTCGATTATCTGAAGGGGGCTGAAGGCTGGATTGAAGAGCTAAGCAAGATGACTGACTTTGATTACCTCATCGGCAGTGTTCATTACATTTCTTCAGAATGGGCCGTGGATGATCCAAAGCACATATCTCGCTTCACAGGTGGAGTGGTTGAAGAAATCTGGGATGCGTATTGGAAGCTCTATGAAAAGGCTATCCGCACGAGACTCTTTGATTTTATGGCGCACCCCGATTTGCCGAAGAAATTCGGACATCGACCCAATGGCGATCTCAGAAGATATTACGAACCTGTAATCCAAGCCTTGGCGGACACAGGAACTGCTTTTGAGATCAATACCGCCGGGTTACGGAAGGACGTGAGAGAGCTGTATCCAGCCCGTGCATTTCTCGAACTAGCGCGGTCTGCAGATATTCCGATCCTCATTAATTCAGATGCGCATGACCCGAGCGAAGTCGGGGCAGGCTTCGATCAAGCCGTCCGACTGGCGCGTGAAGTAGGCTACACTGAGACGCTCCTTTTTGAAAAAAGGCTGCGGCGCAAATTACCCTTAGAGTAAATAAACTCGCGCTCAGTAAGCCAGCCACGGCCCGAGCCATTTCTCCGTTTCGGCGACGCTCATGCCTTTGCGCGCGGCATAGTCTTCGATCTGGTCTTTGTTCAGTTTGCCGGTGGCGAAGTAGCGGGATTCGGGATGGCCGAAATACAGGCCGCTCACCGCTGCGCCTGGGTGCATGGCGTTGCTCTCCGTCAAAGTGACACCCGTGTGCGCGGTAGCGTCCATGAGGCTGAAGAGGATGGGCTTCTCCGTGTGGTCTGGCTGCGAAGGGTAGCCTGGCGCGGGGCGGATGCCGCGATAGCGCTCACGGATGAGGTCGTCGCTGCTCAGTTCCTGGAGCTTCTCATAGCCCCAGGCTACGCGGGCCTGCTTGTGCATGTATTCCGCGCTGGCTTCGGCAAGGCGGTCGGCGATGGCCTTGGCCATGATACTATTGTAGTCGTCGTGGTCGGCTTTGTATTTATCGGCAAGTTCATCCGCGCCATGCACGCCAACGGCAAAACCGCCGATGTAGTCCGCGCGTCCGCTGTCTTTCGGCGCGACGAAATCCGCGAGCGCGTAGTTCGGCGCGTCCTTCTTGATCATCTGCTGACGGATCGTGTGGAAGACGCAACTGACTTCTTTGCGGGATTCATCGGTATAGACTTCGATGTCATCGCCTATGCGGTTCGCGGGGTAGAAGCCAAAGCACGCGCGCACGGTGTAGAGATTCTCCTTGATGATGCGGTCGAGCAACGTGCGGGCCTCTTGGTAAAGCTTGCCCGCGATCGGTTCGATCTCCGCTTGCGACTCCGGCAGCGCGCTCTTGAAGCGCTGTTCCTCTTCGTTCCAACGTCCGCGCAGTTCCCAGGTGTGGAAGAACGGCGACCAGTCAATGAAGGGCACCAGCTCTGTGAGCGGCAGTGGATCGAATACCTTCTCGCCCAGGAAACTAGGCACCGCGATCTCCTGCATGGCCCAGTCGAACTGCGAGCCTTTCGCTCGCGCATCGGCGATGGGAATGAGTTTTTTCGCTTCGTCCTTCGAGGCGTAATCCGCGCGCAGCTTGATATGTCGCTCTTCATTCTGCTTCACGAAACCAGCGCGCTGATCTTCGCTCAACAACGAAGTCATCACCGGCACCGAGCGCGAGGCATCCAGCACATGCACAATGCTGCCGGAATAATGCTGCGCGATCTTGATGGCCGTGTGTGCGGCGCTCGTCGTCGCACCACCGATGAGCAGCGGTTGCTTGAAACCGAGCCGCTCCATTTCCTTGGCTACATGGACCATCTCATCCAGCGACGGCGTGATGAGGCCGCTCAGCCCGATGATGTCCGCTTTCTCGCGCACAGCGGCGTCGAGGATTTTCTCGCAAGACACCATGACGCCGAGATCCACAACGCGGAAGCCATTGCAGGCCATAACCACGCCCACGATGTTCTTGCCGATGTCATGCACATCGCCCTTCACCGTGGCGATGACGATACAGCCTGCGGCGTCGCTCGCAGCCTCAGCTTCAACCGCATTGGCATCAGTCTCCAAGGCCTTCTTGTGAGCCGCAGCGCGAGCCTCGGCAATCGCAAGCTTCTGCGCCTCCATGAACGGCTCAAGATAGGCCACGGACTTCTTCATCACACGGGCGCTCTTCACGACTTGTGGGAGGAACATCTTCCCTGCGCCAAACAAATCACCCACCACGCTCATGCCATCCATGAGCGGGCCTTCGATCACTGACAAAGGTTTACCGAGTTGCTTGCGGGCTTCCTCGGTGTCCTCATCAATGAAGTCGGTGATGCCGCGCAACAGCGCGTGCTCCAAGCGCTTCGCCACTGGCTGTTCGCGCCAGCTAAGATCGGCCTCTTGTTTCTTCGCACCAGCGACGCCTTTGAACTGCTCGGCGTAATCCACGAGAATTTCCGTGGCATCGGGGCGGCGGTTCAAGAGCACGTCCTCGACTTTGACGAGCATTTCCTGCGGGATGTCCTCATACACTTCGAGCATTCCGGCATTCACGATGCCCATGTCCATGCCCGCTTTGATGGCATGATAAAGGAACGCGCTGTGCATAGCCTCGCGCACCTTGTTGTTGCCACGGAAGCTGAACGAAATGTTGCTCACGCCGCCGCTGACTTTCGCGCCTGGCAGATTTTCCTTGATCCAGCGCGTGGCGTTGATGAAGTCGAGCGCGTAGTTGTTGTGCTCCTCCATCCCGGTCGCAACGGTAAGGATGTTCGGGTCAAAGATGATGTCCTCCGGCGGGAAGCCGACTTCATCCACGAGGATGCGGTAGGCGCGGCCGCAGATGCGGATTTTCTCCGCGTAGCTCGCGGCCTGGCCGTTCTCGTCAAAGGCCATCACGACCGTTGCCGCCCCATAGCGTTTCAGCGCGCGGCCACGTTCCTTGAACGCCGCTTCGCCTTCTTTGAGAGAGATGGAATTGGCGATGCCCTTGCCTTGCAAACACTTCAAGCCGGCCTCAATGACCTCCCACTTCGAGGAGTCCACCATGATCGGCACCTTGTTCACTTCCGGCTCGGTTTGGAGCAATACGAGGAACTTCGTCATCATGGCTACGCCATCGATGAGGCCTTCGTCCATGCAGACGTCGATGACGTTCGCGCCGTTCTCGACCTGCTGACGCGCGATGGCGACCGCTTCCTCGAGCTTGCCTTCCTTGATGAGCTTTGCGAACTTCGGCGATCCCGCGACGTTCGTGCGCTCGCCGATCATCAGGTAGTTCGATTTCGACGTGAGATTGAACGGCTGCGAACCGCTCAAGCGCATGATCGGTTCGATCTGAGGAATGTGCCGAGGCTCGATGCCTTCGACTGCTTTGGCGATGGCTGCGATGTGCTCCGGTGTGTTGCCGCAGCAGCCGCCCATGATGTTCACGAAACCGTGACTGCCGAAATCTTTGGCAAAATTCGCCATGTCCGGCGGCAGCAAATCAAAGCCCGTCGGCGCGAGAGGGTTCGGCATTCCCGCATTCGGATAGCACGAGACGAAGGTGTCCGCCTTCTGCGCGAGTTCTTCGAGGAACGGGCGCATCTTGTCGGGGCCGAGCGAACAATTCAGGCCGATGGACAGCGGCTTCACATGCCGCATCGCATTGAGATAAGCCTCGGTGATCTGCCCGGAAATCATCGTCTCGCCGCCGGGACCGACCGCTGCAGAAATCTGAATTGGCAACTCGACTTTATCCTGCTCAAACACTTCCTCGATAGCCGTCAGTGCGGCCTTGGCATTGAGCGAATCAAAAATAGTTTCCACCATCAGCGTGTCCACGCCGCCCGCGATCAAAGCGCGGATTTGATGCGCATACGCCGCCTTCACTTGATCGAATGTGACGTAGCGGAAACTCAAGTCCTGCAAATCCGGGAACTGCGAAAGCGACACGGTGAGAGGCCCGACTGCGCCCGCGACATAGCGTTTGCGCCCAGTCTTTTCGCCAATCAAATCAGCCCACTTCCGGCACTGTTGAGCGGAATTGAAATTGATTTCCCAGGCGAGGTCGTTGAGGAATTTGTCATCAATGATCTTCTGGAAAAACGCGGGATCTTTGCGCCCGCCTTTCTCACGCGGGTCCTCGATGAAAAACTCGCTCTGGGCGATACTGGTGCCGGAGAAAGTGTTGGTCTCGATGATGTCCGCGCCCGCTTCGAG
>JANYJH010000174.1 GCA_025361865.1 Phragmitibacter sp. | reverse complement strand
CGATGGCCGTCTCATTTGGGATGAGATCCACGCTGTCGATGTCGTTTGCGTTCGCTTCGATGCGCGTGAGACGTGGGCTGGCGTGCTTGGCTTTGATGGCCTGGAGCTCGTCCTTGATGATGGTCAGCACGCGCTGCTCGTTCGCGAGGATGTCGAGCAGGTCTTTGATGGTGGAGAGCACGTTGTCGTATTCGGCCTTCACCTTGTCGCGCTCCATGCCCGTGAGCTGATAGAGACGCAGTTCGAGGATGTCATCGACCTGCTTGTCGGTGAAGATGTAGCGGCCGTTCTGGATGCTCGGCTGATTGCGGATGAGAATGCCGAGGCCTTCTGCCGTCGCGGATGCGAAGTTGTAAGCCTTGAGTCCGGCACGGGCTTCATCGCGGTTTTTGCTGTCGCGGATGATCTTGATGAAGTCATCAAGATGAGCAAGCGCGAGCAGGAAGGCTTCGAGTTTCTCAGCCTGCACTTCGGCTTTGGCCAACAAGAACCGCGTGCGGCGGATGATGACTTCGCGGCGGTGCTCGATGTAGCAACCGATCGCATCCTTCATGCTGAACACACGCGGCCGCGCGCGGTCGATGGCGAGCATGTGGATGCTGAATGAGGTCTCGAGTTCGGTGTGCTTGTAGAGATTGTTGAGCACTACCTGAGCGCGGGCATCCTTCTTCAAATCAACGACGAGGCGTGAGCGCTCGTCTGACTCATTGCGGATGCCGCTGATCTCCGGGATGATCTTCTCGTTCGCGAGCATCGCGATCTTCTTTTCCAGCTCCGCACGGTTCACGTTGAACGGGATTTCCGTGATGATGATCTGCTCGCGATTGCCGTTCTCGACGATGTCCGCCACGCCACGAATGCGCACCGAGCCGTGGCCGGTTTCCATGTATTCGCGAATGCCGGCCGAGCCCTGAATGACGCAGCCAGTGGGGAAGTCGGGTCCCTTGATGTGGGTCATCAATTCAGTCGTGGTGATCCCAGGATTGTCGATCTGAGCGCAAACGGCATCGATGACTTCGCCGAGATTGTGCGGTGGCAAGTTCGTGGCCATGCCAACCGCGATGCCGGTGCCGCCATTGACGATGAGATTCGGGAAGGCCGCCGGGAAGACCTTCGGCTCCATCAGTCGTTCATCATAGTTTGGCGTGAAGTCCACCGTGTCCTTCTCCATGTCCTGCATCAGCGTGCCACCGAGATGCGTCATGCGAGCTTCAGTGTAACGCATGGCTGCCGGAGGATCACCTTCCACAGAACCGAAGTTCCCCTGCGGATCGATCAACGTCTCGCGCATCGCCCATTCCTGGCCCATGTGAACGAGCGTCGGATAGATGACCGCTTCACCGTGCGGATGGTAGTTACCCGAGGTGTCACCCGCGATCTTGGCGCACTTCACATGCTTCTTTGGCGGATACAGCGACAACTCATGCATCGCATACAGAATGCGGCGCTGGGAAGGTTTGAGTCCATCGCGCACGTCGGGAAGCGCACGCGAGATAATGACCGACATCGAGTAGTCTAGGAACGAGTTTTTGACTTCGTCTGCGACGGAGATGGGGCGGGTGTTGGAGTCTTGCATTAAGGGAAACGGAAAGGAGTTGGACTAGCGGGTGCTCGCGAAGGGCCGGTTAGACATCGAGATTGCGGACGTTCAGCGCATTCTCTTCGATGAAGTGCTTCCGGGGTTCTACCACATCGCCCATGAGAATGGTGAAGATGCGTTCGGCTTCTTGGGCGTTGGATTCGTCGAGCTGGATTTGGAGCAAGGTGCGCTTGTTCGGGTCCATGGTGGTCTCGAAAAGCTGCTTGGCGTTCATTTCGCCCAGGCCTTTAAAGCGTTTGATTTCCATGCCTCGTTTGCCGATCTCCATGACCTTGTCTAGGATGCCAGGGATGCTGAAGACGGCGTGGACCTTGGCGTTGTCGCCATCGCCTTCGATGACTTCAAACAAAGGCTTGTCCTGGCTGCTGAAGTGATCGACATGCAGGCCGAGTTCATCGAGCTGCTTGAAGCGGTTCTTCATGCCATGCGCCTCGTGGATCTCGATCAGGCGCGCACGGCGATGCGGTTTCGGCTGATTGCCGACTGGAGCGTCGCCATCGGCGTCCGTTGCGGTCGCTTCCTTGGCGAACAAATGCAGATCGTGATTTTCCTTCGCGAAGGCGGCGAGTTGTTCGTTGCCGAGGAAGTAATGGACCTTCTCCTCGTTGCCTTCGCGGATCATCACGAGGTAATGAGGGAGGTTGCCCGTGGCTTCATCGCGTCCTTGCAAGTAAGCCTCGAAGTCGCCACCGTGACGACGAATGATGTCGGCGAATTTGGCAACGGGAACGAGTTGTTCGAGGATCGCTTTCAAGCGATCAGCCTCGACCTTGCTGCCATCTGCCGTGTTGCGCAGACTGACTTCCCCGGAGCCGAGTTCGAGTAGGATGGCATCCATCTCAGCGTCGCTTTGCACATACTCTTCACGCTTCTTCCGCGTGACTTGGTATAGAGGTGGCTGGGCGACATAGATGTGGCCGCCCTTCACCAGTTCAGGCATCTGCCGGAAGAAAAAGGTGAGCAACAAGGTGCGGATGTGCGAGCCGTCCACGTCGGCATCGGTCATGATGACAATTTTGTGGTAGCGGAGTTTGTCTATGTTGAAACTTCCATCCACATTGTCCTCGCCTTTTTCGCGGTTGCGTTCCGTGCTCCCACCAATGCCGGTGCCAATGGCGGTGATCATGGTCTGGATTTCCTTGTTCTGGAGCACTTTCTCCAGGCGCGCTTTCTCGGTGTTGATCAGCTTGCCGCGCAGAGGAAGGATGGCCTGGTTGTGGCGGTTGCGGCCCATCTTGGCGGAACCACCGGCGGAGTCACCTTCGACAATAAACAGCTCGGTTTTCGACGGATCGCGCTCGGAACAGTCGGCGAGTTTGCCAGGCAGACCGCCGCTGCTCATCGCATCTTTGCGGATGGCTTTGCGGGCGTTCTCCGCTGCGATGCGCGACTTGGCGGCAACGATGATGTTTTTGATGACCTCGACAGCCGTTTCTGGGTTTTCATCAAAGAAGCGCAGCAGACCTTCATACACGATGGAACTCACCACCCCTTCGACTTCGCCATTCACGAGCTTGACCTTAGTTTGCGAGTTGAAGCGCGGGTTCGGCAGCTTCACGCTGAGCACGCAGATCAATCCCTCGCGGCAGTCATCGCCTTCGATGTCGGGGAGCTTGTCTTTGAAGAGCTTGGGATTGGCGTTGATGTATTGCTTCACCGACTTCGTGATGGCCCCCTTGAGGCCGCTGTAATGCGTGCCACCGTCGGGATTCGGAATCGCATTGGCAAAACAAAGTGTCTGCTCGCTGAGCCCCTTGTTATACTGGAGCACGCAGTCCACGAGGATGAACTTGTGCTTGTCATCAATGACCACTTCACGACGACCGGCGAGCGCGATTGGCTCTGGGTGGACCTTGTCTTTGTCGGCACCCATTTCGCGCACGAACTGCTTCACGCCTTCGCTGTAGAAGAGCACTTCCTGACGCATCGGCTCGGCGCGTTCATCGGTGAGCGTGATCGTAATGCCGGGGTTCAGGAACGCCAGCTCGCGGAGGCGCGTCTTGAGGCGCTCGAAGTTGAACACCGTGGTGATCGTGAAGATCGTGGCATCCGGGAAGAACGTGATCTTGGTGCCGGTGCGCTTTGGGTCGTCAAGATCGCCGAGCACAGAGAGCGGCTCGGTGGTTTTGCCACGCTCGAAGCCGATGGTGTAGATCTTACCATCGCGATAAACCTCGCACTTGAACCAATCCGAGAGCGCGTTCGTGCACTTCGCGCCGACGCCGTGAAGGCCGCCGGAGAACTCATACGCGCCATCGCCGAATTTGCCGCCCGCGTGCAGACTGGTCAGAACGAGTTCTACCGTGGGGATCTTCGCAACCTTGTGCATCTCGACAGGAATGCCTCGTCCGTCATCTTCGATGCTGATGGAGCCATCCGTGTGGATGGTGATGCCGACGTTATTGCAGTTGCCGGCCAAGTGCTCGTCGATGGAGTTATCGACGACTTCGAAAACGCAATGGTGGAGGCCACGCTCATCAGGGTCTCCGATATACATCCCAGGGCGGAGACGGACGGCTTCGAGCCCTTCAAGTTTTTGAATCTGATCGGCACCATACGCCTGGTCAGCGGCGACGTGGGTGGTGTTGAGAAGGTCGTTGATTTCGTCGGACATGATGAGGGATGACTCAGGGAAAAAACGCTCCGGCAGACCGAGCATTGTGGCCTAAAGGGCTACGCTTGCTCGGACCCTGCCAGAAGGGGAACTAGAGCCTAGCGAGCACGTCCTTGAAAGCCAGTGTTTTTGGGAGAAAAACGCAGAAAAATCAAGGGCGAAAAATGCCTCCTGTCACCCGTTGCTTTCGGTGTTTCTCAGAACTCGGAAAATGACGGCCAAGTGCTGTTGAAAAAGCCATACTTACCTCGTGTTTTGCTCGCGCTTTAGCAGTTGAAAACTTTCGGATCGATTCTCCTGAAGCCTTGAGTTGAACCGACTTCCGCAGTATCCGCTGCCATGTCAGTCCCCACATCATTCGATTTTGCCATCCTTGGAGGCGGTAGCGCGGGCTACGCCGCCGCCCGGACCGCCGTAGCTTTGGGCTTGAAAACGGTCGTCATTGACGGCGCAGCGGAACTGGGCGGACTCTGCATTTTGCGGGGGTGCATGCCCAGCAAGACGTTGATCGAGTCTGCGAATCGCAATCTTGTGATCAGGAATGCGGCCAAGTTCGGCCTTGATGCTAAAGCTGGAGCCGTCGATACCAAGACCCTCCGCAAACGAAAACGATGTCTCATCGGTGAATTTGCCAGCTATCGGCAAGGCCAGTTGGAGGACGGGCGCTTCACCTTGATGCGCGGCTTTGCCCGTTTTGAGAGCGCTTCGGAGGAGACGTTGGGATTGTCTGTTGATCTTGCCGACGGGACCAATCACTCGATTTCTGCCCGCAGCGTTCTCATTGCCACGGGATCCGTCGTGAGCATCCCTGAGGTTCCCGGCCTTGTGGAAACAGGGTTCTGGACCAGCGACACGATTCTGGATGCGGCGGAAATTCCTGACTCGTTCATGGTGCTTGGCGGTGGCCCGATTGCTTTAGAGATGGCGCACTTTCTGGAAGGAATTGGGAGGACGGTGACGGTGGTGCAACGCAGCGCTCAACTGCTCTCCACAATGGATGCGGATCTGGCCGAGGTGGTGCAGAAGGCCTTTGAAGAACGCGGCATGAAGGTTCTGTGCGACACGAAAATCGTGAGTGTTGAATCGACTCCCGAAGGCAAAAAGATAACACTTCAACATCAGGGCGAATCCAAGAGTATCGAGGCCAGCGAGATTCTAGTGGCCTTAGGGCGACGCCCAGCGCTGAAAGGAACCGGGGTTGACCAGATCGGGCTGGAGGTGGCCAAGAGCGGGCATCTTTGCATCCAGAAAACCATGCAAACCAGTCATCCACGGATCTTTGCCGCCGGTGATGTTTGCGGGCCGTTGGAAGTCGTGCATCTGGCCATCCAGCAGGGGGAAAT
>JANYJH010000203.1 GCA_025361865.1 Phragmitibacter sp. | reverse complement strand
TCCTTTGTCGGGTTCGTATCGTCAAAGCGCAGATGGCAGCGCGCGTTCGGCGCATATTCTTGGGCGAGGCCGAAGTTCAAACAGATACTCTTCGCGTGGCCGATGTGCAGATAGCCATTCGGCTCAGGGGGAAAACGGGTGATGACCTCGCCCCCATTCTTTCCGGCCTCCACATCGTTCTTGATGATTTCGCGGATGAAGTCGAGGTGGGGCGTTTCTGGTTCAGTGCTCATGGTTGGGACAGGGTCCGAGTGTAGCCAGATGTGCGGAGGTGAAAAGGAGGAAGTCGCGATCAGACCTAGCAGGCATCATAAAAAAGCCGACGGATTCCGTGGGAACCGTCGGCCAGATTGGTTGAGTTGCTGACTCAGAACTTTACCGTAAGACCTAGCTCTACGGACTGCCCTTGCAGTCTGCTTCCGCTGCCGCCATTGATGGAAACCTTGTCGCTTAGCTGAAGGTATTTGTATCCGAGCTGCAGCGCGACGGATTCGGTAATTGCGTAGCTGAATCCGGTGAAAGCCTCGAAAGCAAAGCCCCACTCCTGATTCTTGATGCCCTGATACGAGACGAGAGGATGGTTCCCTGAGCTGCCGAGTTGGCCGAAGATGATGGACTTCGTGGCCGGATAATCGAAGCCCGTGAAGTTGAGATCTTCATGAACGGCACCGGCACCCGCGCCGATAAACCATTTGAAACGCTCCGTGATCTTAAAGCTGTAGGCGGCGGTGGCCATCACCGGAATGAATGATGTGGTGCCATGCGTGGCGGCGGGCTGGCTCTGGCCTCCGTAGTAACCCGTGACACTGCCGAAATCAGACTTGTATTCGCCAACGGAAAAACCAACCCGAAAGCCATTGCCGAAGTCATACCCGACGGGAATATTAAAAGCCGCACCGGATTTGAACTTAAAGTTCACACTCACGGGGCCAGCGCTCGGCGTGATGCTTTGGAGCTTAAACTCGCCGCCTTCGATGCCGACATAAGCTCCGCCAGTGGAAGCGGATTTAGGGCTGAGTTCTAATGGTGCGGCGAGGCCTGCTGATCCGCTAAGGAGTGCCAAGCCGAGTATCTTGAGAGGGATTAATTTCATCATAAGGTGGGGAGATATTTCCTTTTGAAGATACGGAGAGCAAAATATATTTCATCTCTAAGGTATTTATTTGAAAAGTCATGAGTTGAAGGGAGATGCGCTCAGAAGTGGCTTAAGAAAACACCGTATCCGAGATTGTTCTTAATTACGGGCGGCGAATGGATGCTGAAATTATTTTGCGCATCGGGGGTATTTTCTTGAATTAGCGCTGTGAAACTTGATGCTTTGCGGTGCTCTCTCCTGAAGAACGTCGCCTCATTATCGGCATCTGCCTTTTGCTCCTGCTCGGCGCAGCAGTGCGGTCATACCGTCACCAGGCGACGGTTGAACAGGGGGCGAATGGGAAGAAGGCCAGTGTGGAGAGCCTGCCAGAAGTTCCGCCGCTGCCAGAGGATGAGCGGCGGGATTGAGGCTGAATCATCAAGGCAGATACCAGTAGCCGAAAAGGGAGTCCTTATGACGTGGGTGACGCTGTTTCAGCGCAGTGGGCGGCGTCCAATGATCCGGTAACAACATGGCGCAGCAGAAGGAGGTGGCGGCCACAGTCTCCCAGATGGTGAACTCGCATTGCCCCGTGTTGGTCGTGGGATGGGCGCACCAGCGCCGGTAGAGCGGAGTGAACGGATCGGTATAGAAACCGACGCTGGTGGTGCCCGTGGCGTCTGCGGGACAGGACCAGGCATTGTTGCGCAGCATGTAGTGCATGGGGCCTCCATCAATGCCGTAGATGGTGAGGCCGGGCACGGGATCATCAATCCCGTCGTTCTGGCTGACCTCATGCTGGAAGACGGCAGGATAGGTGACGCCGATGCCTGAGGTCCAACTCATGCCCATCGGGTTTGAGCCGAACATATAATCCATATTGCAGATCGCCGCGTCACGATACTTGGGATCGTTCGTGAGGGTGTAGGCTTGGAAGAGGGTGCGGGCGCGATTGGCCATGCAGCTCTCTCCCCAAGCCATCGCCCAGTCCTGATAGTTCGGCCAAGTATGGCGGTAGGACATGCCTTCCTGATAACCAATAAGGGTGTCAGCCGTGCCAGTGAAGGCAGCTTTCCAAGTGTTGATCAGCGATGGGGAGAAGATGCCTGCGCCACGCTTGGCGATGTTGTAATAGAACCACGGCACGCAGTCTTTGAAAGTGTTCGGCCACTGCCACGGCGTGGCTCCATGAGCGAGATGCGCTTCGATATTGGTGAGATAGGACGGGTCATGCGTCAGGTAATAGAGGCGCAGTTTGGCATGGAAAAGGTAGGGGTCATTGTAAGAGTCAAGCTCTGTCCAAGGAACCGTGTAAGGGGTCCCCGGGCTACCAGCGGAGAGAGCGTGCATGACGGCATAGCCAACGGAGTTCGCGGGGTTGTTACCGAAGCTGAAGGCCTTCAGCGCAAGATCGCGATACCGCACACTCTTCGCCGCATCAAAGGGCGCGACGAGTTCCGCAAACTGCGCGGCTGCGGCAGCGTAGAGCAGTGAGGACCAACGCGTGCGACGTGAAAAGCACCATTTGAAAGTGGTGTCTGTCAGCGTGGGATGGGAGGTCGTTTCCAGCCAACCAGCGACGCCGCCATCCGCATTCATGCTCCGGGTCCACACATCCATGCCGTATTCCGCTTCATCTAGGATGTCCGGGATTCCATTGCCTGACTCGGGGATGTTCAGCATATTATCGCTGAATTTGGACGGGGCCAATTCATAGGCGTAGAGCAGGTCAAAGATGTTCGTGTAATGCTTGAGATTGCGGTCGTAGTCAGCCGCGTCATACCAACCACCTGTGACGTTCGGCGTGGAGTGGGTGAGGTCCATACTGCCGGCGTTGATTTCGAGTTCGTTGTAGTTGGAGGGTCGGTTGAACTCACCAAATCCCATATTGATCAGTTCGGATTCATACACGGGATTCGTGTGCGCCTTCGGGCGAATCCAAGGGGTCCAAGGCATCTCATATTTCATGCAAGCACGCTGATGGAACATGCCGCGCATGGAGATGTAGAAGGGTTCTCCATAGGCGTCTTCATGATGTCGGAAGGTCCAAGACCGACCGACGCCCGGCACGCTGATGAAGAAGTTTCCCTGTTGGGTAAGCCCGGACAAATCCATCTGATACACGTTCTCACCGTGCATGAGCGGACGGGTGTTCGGGTCATCAGTCGTGCCCGGTCTTGGGCGGAAGCGGGGATTGCTTTCGCGTAGGGTAACGGCACCGGTGAGAGCTACCGCGCCGGTTTGCGCATTGATGACTTGAAACGTGGTGGCTTGCGTGAGGGCAAGCGGGCCGTAGTTCGGAATCCACGCGCCGATGTATGCGAACTTCTTTCCTGCATCGGGGAGGTAGCCAGCCTGATTGATTTTAATCGCTCGTGAAACGGACAACGTTTCATCATAGAGGAAGGTGGCGGTCTTCCCGTTTGCGAGCGTGACCGTGTAATGCTTTCCATTCTGCATCGCCTGCGGCATTTCCAGATAGCAGTAGTGCGAGTAGTGCATGTTCGGAGCACCGGCTACTTCACTGCCGTTATGGCCGACGTAATACTGGCGCGCCGTGGCGGGCTCCAGCGCGACGGTGTAGTTCGCATCATCGGCAGAGGTGAGAGAATAATAGTTGGTTCGGGTGTAGCGCGTCTCATCGAGGTCTTGCCGGGCCTTGGCCAGATACGTGTCCCGCACGATGGGTAGCTGGGTCCACGCGGTCCAGTTGGTGCTGTTTCCAGCGGGTGAACCTTGAGCCAGAAGTTTATTGTAATAGGAGAATTGCTGGTTCGAGAGCGTATCGACCCGGGCTAGGATTTCGGCAATGTCGGTGACCGCGACGATGATCCATTTGTTGTTGAGTAGGAGGACTTGATTGACGCCATTGTAGCTGGGTCGGGCCACCGGGAAGATGCCTTCGCGGTCTATCGGCAGATCGTCATTCTGCTGGGCTTTAAAGATGAAGACCTTCTGCTGCCACTCATTGTTCCATTGAAAACGAAGCGTGACATAAACGTTCTCTCCGTGTCCGGGGAGTCCAGTGACGGGATACATGGTGCTCGAAGCGGGCAGCGTGGGGCTTTGGAAATACTGGCTTCCGCCTGCTGCCGTGCCCGCCAACACCTGCCACTGCTGAACGCCGGGAACATTCCCGATCCATTGAAAATTGACAGTTGAACCGCTCAGCGCCGATCCTTCGTAATTCGAGATCATGAGCGGCCCCTGCCCGTTGAACACATTGCCCTCCTTCACCCGGACAAAGCGATGGGTAGCATCGTGAGGCACCACGGCGAGGGCGGCACTTAGGGCAGATGCCGTGAGTATGGTCTCGGGCAAGGGCGTCCAAGTCGCGAGATCGGGTGAGGTTTCAATGGTATAAGTCTTACCCGGTGTGCTGTTCCACTGCACGTTCATGACACCATCCGTTCTCCGGGTGAAAGCCGTGATCTGAAACGCAGGTGCAGTGTTCGCATAATTGGGAATTGTGTTGTCCCAGCGCTTCACGGTCACTTCCCGCAGGATGCCTTGAAAGCCACCCAGTGTCAGCGTGTCCGGCGTGGTGCGGGCCCAGTGAGTGAGTGCCCCCTGAGACGGGAGTGTGCAAGCCAGCCTGCCATCTACCCAAACACGACACTGGTTCGTATCTAACAAAAAGCGGAAGTGATGATCCACGCCCACGGTCCAATACGGCGCGAAGTCGGTCTTCGACATCACGGTGCCCACGCTGGCCGCTGAAATCTGAGCCGGTTCCGCGCTCCATTTATCATGCGTGACTTGCATGAAGGCATCCCAACCGCTCATCAGTTGGATGAGAACCGCTGATGTAACGCCGTATCCGAGCACCGCATCCGTGCGCAAGCGCGCCTCGATCTCGATGGCCTGCGTCGCGCCGGGAACATAGACTTGATCGCCCGGCAGATTCACTTGGACACAGTCAGTGACGGCATTGACCACCAGGGTTCCATTGCTCAGAGCGGCGTTGCCCGAGAGCGTTAAAGCGGGCTGCTGGCCCGTCTGATCGGCCAGTCCCTGAGTGAAATCATAATGGGCTACGATTTGCTGAGCTTGAGTCAAGCCGACCCCACAGTAGCAGACGGCCAGCGTGAGCCAGAGGCGGTGGCATAGCCGGAAAGGGATGGGGTGTTCGCTCATAATAGTCGTATTGCGAGTGTATTTATTATATTTGATATACTTTCCATAATTTACTTGCAGTAACGAGAGTGTGTCAAACACGGGAAGAACTTTTGTGCTTACAAGGCCCTGATAGTTAAGACCTTGGGGCTATCCAGATACGGGGGTGAAATTAGCGAGCCCAGAGACACTCACCGCTGAGGGGCGGGATTGACCGCTTCGTGGAATGCGCCATGTTCACCGCCCCCCTTGAGATGAAGGATACCGCTGCTTTTTACATCGCCGTTCAGGAAGTGCTTGCCAATGACGGGCGCTACTCGCCGCAGGCTTATGCCTTCCTCTGCGAGGCCTTACCGCATACCGTGCAGATGCTGGATCGCGAGGACTCTGATAGCCGCCATGTGACTGGCCAGGAACTGCTCATGGGCTTCCGTGATCTCGCCCTGAATGAGTTCGGCCCGATGGCCCTCTTTGCCCTGAATGAATGGGGCATCCGGTGCAGCGAGGACGTGGGAAACATGGTCTATAACTTCATCAACATCGGTCATTTCGGCAAGAACGAGGGAGACAGCATCGACGACTTCTCTGACGGCGTATCACTTGAGGATGCCTTGAGCAAACCGTTCCGTTTAGCCAAGTCCAGATGAAGCGAAATTCAGTTCATTCATTCATCATTTCTAATTCATAATTCATCATTTTTTCAGATGTTAACTCTTCCTCCCAACACCGCTCAACTTCACACGCTCCCGAACGGCCTCGAAGTCATCCTTCTCGAAGACCACGCGCATCCTTTGGCCAGCGTTCAGCTCTGGGTTCGTGCAGGCAGCTTGCATGAAGAGAAATGGACCGGCGCAGGGCTGGCGCATCTCGTCGAGCACATGTTCTTCAAAGGAACCGAGCGCCGGGGCTGCGCGCAGATCGCACAGGAGATTCAATCTCTCGGTGGCTATGTGAACGCTTACACGACTTTCAACCGCACGGTGTATTGGATTGATGGCGTCGCGGAAAATGTGGACGGCTATCTGGACATCATCTCAGACATGGCGCGCTCTTCTAATTTTCACGCTGACGAGTTAGTGAAGGAACAGGAAGTGATCCGACGCGAGTTCGCGATGGGGAACGATGATCCGCAAAACGTGCTCCAGCATCTCATGCAGCGCACGGCCTTCCGTGAGCATCCATTGCAGCATCCCATCATCGGTCATCTGGATATTTTTAATCAGGTCGGACGCGAGGATGTGGTGGGCTTTGTGCGTCGTCATTATGTGCCGAATAACTGCTTTCTCGTCATCGTTGGCGCGGTGGATTCCACCAATGTGATGGCCAGTGTGGAGAAGCATTTCGGCTCGTGGGAACGTCGTCCTTATGAGCCCGTCGTGATGCCAGAAGAGCCCGCGCAGATGGCCCCGCGTCATGTGGAGAAGGAGTTCGCCACGGACATCGTGCGCCTCAGCATCAGTTGGCCGATCCAAGGTGAAACGCATCCTGACAAGGCCGCGCTAGACGTGCTGGGCTTCATCTTGGGCAGTGGTCGCAGTTCGCGGCTGGGCTTGGAACTGCGGGACAAACAAGGCATCGCTCACTACGTCGGAGCCGGTGCGTGGTCGGCGCTGGATCGCGGTCTGTTCTCCGTCGAAGCGGAATGCGATACCGATGATCTCGCGAAGGTCGAAGAGGCCATTGCAGAAGTCTTGAGCACGATCATCCAAGACGGCTGCAAGCAGGATGAACTGGACAAAGCCGTGCGCGCAACGCTCGGCGGTCTGCTTCGTCAGCGCAGCAGCACGCGAGGCATGGCATCGAGCCTTGCTCACAGTTGGTTGGTCCAGGGCAGCCTGAATCAGGACAATCGTTATCTCGAACGCATCAGTGCTTTGACCATTGCCGACATCACGAATGCCGCGCGCAAATACATCGTGGATGAGCGTCGCAACCGCGTCTCCGTTCATCCAACAGGCACGCTGAAAACGACCACGCGCAATGGCAGCGGCGTGAAGCGCGAAGAAGCCCAGCGCTTTGAACTGAGCAACGGCATGACCTTGCTCGTGGGTGAAAACCCACGACTCCCGCTCGTTTCCATGCGCATGCAGTTCCTCGCTGGAGTGCCTGTTGAATCAGAAGCGAATGCGGGAGCGACGCAGATCACGGCGCAATGGATGCTGAAGGGCACGGAGAAGCGCAGCTCAGAAGAGATCGCCGCGTTGCTGGAAGATCGCGGCGGTTCGCTGTCGGGCAATGCGGATGCGCATCGCCTGTTCGTCGGTGCCGATGTGATGAAGGGCGATGAAGCGCTGGCCATGAGCCTGCTGAGCGAAGTGCTCACGCAGCCCGCTTTCCCGGCCTCGCATTTGCCGAAGATTCAGAAGCGTCAGCAGGCCAGCATTCGTGAAGAGTTGGAAGACCCGCTCACCGTGGCCCTGCGTCGTGCGCGGAAAGAAATCTTCTCGGGCCTGCCTTATGCCCGCACCGCACTGGGAACGGCGAAGAGCGTGGAAGCCATGAACGAAGGCGCCTGCCGCGCCATGTGGCAGCAGACTGTGCAGGCGCGTAACGGCATCATCTCCATCTTTGGCGATGTGAAAGCGGATGAAGTCCGCGCCCAAGTGGAAGGCTTATTCGGCGGTCTTCCGACTGGAACCAAATCACAGGCAGGCTTCACTCCGATGTCCGTGACCGCAGCGCCGAGTCGTCACGAATTGAAGCTCGATAAGGAACAAGGTGTTCTCGTGCTCGGCTTCCCCACGGTCGGTCTTCAAGACCCCAGCGCGCCCGTCTTGAGCTTGATTGATGAAGCGTGTAGCGACATGGGCTCCCGCTTGTTCAACCGCATCCGCGAAGACCTCGGTCTCGCTTATTACATCGGCGCTCAGGCGTTCCATGCGATGGGCGCTGGTGCCTTCTATTTCTACGTCGGCACCGATCCGAAGAAGCTCGATCTCGTTGAAGAAGAGCTGCGCAAAGAGATCGCTGATCTCGCTGCCAACGGCCTTCGTGAAGACGAAATCCAGCGAGCGAAAACCACCTGGAAATCCTCATGGCTGCGCGGTCAACAAGGCAACGGCGCTATGGCTGATAGCCTAGCCTGGGATGAGCTGAACGGCCTCGGCTTCGATCATCATCGGAAGCTGCCAGAGATCGTGGAAGCCATCACGCAAGCTCAAGTGAAGGAAGTGGCGGCAAGGTTCTTCGGGGCGGCGAGCGCGTTTACGGTCACGGTGAGGCCGTGAGGTTCGTTTGTTTTTTAAGGTTCAAGCGCCATGCTCACGGCGCATTCCGCCGATACTGAAATGGATAACTCTTCACGATGGCCACGATCAGAGCCTCACTGCGGCAGCCGTTGTTCCGCAGGGTTTCTTGTAGGCGCAGCAGGGTGGGCTGGTCTTCCACTTCAAGACCGCGACCGAGAGCGTAGCCGAGGAGCTTCGTGCAGAGGTTGCGGGTGAATTTCTCCTTGTCCTGCATGAGCAGTTTTCGCAGCTCGGCGACGCCATTGAACTTGCGTCCATCAGGAAACGTGGCGCTCGTATCCAGCGGTTTGTTGTTCTCGTTATCGCGCCAGCGACCAATGGCGTTGTAGTTTTCTAAGCCGAAGCCGGGAGGGTCCATGCGCTTGTGACAGCCTGCGCAGGCGGGGTCAGCGCGGTGTTGCTCCAGCTTTTGCCTCAAGGTCTGCCCGGCTATTTTGCGGTCGTCTTCAGGCAGCTTACTCACGTTCGGCGGCGGTGGCGGCGGTGGTGTGCCGAGCAGTTGTTCGAGCACCCATTTCCCACGCAAAACGGGGCTAGTGCGCTGCGGATAGGCGGTGGCGGCGAGGATCGCGCCCATGCCGAGCACGCCCCCGCGTTGAGGCGTATTCAGCTTCACTTGGCGCATCTCACGGCCTGCGACACCGGGGACGCCGTAGAGCTTCGCGAGTTGATCATTGAGATAGGAATAGTCGCTATCCAAGAAATCGAGGACGTTCCCATTGCGGCAAAAGACGTTATGCGAAAACTGAAACGCCTCGTCATACATGGCGTGACGGAGGTCATCATTGAACTCAGGGAACTTGCCACGGTCAGGATCAACGGTGTTGAAAAGTTCTTCAAACTTCAACCAAGCTCCTGCGAAGTGTCGGGTGAAGGCTTCCGCTTTGGGATCAGCCAGCATTCGGCGCACTTGGCTTATGAGCACGTTTTCATCCCGCAACTGGTTCGCGCCTGCGAGATTAAAGAGTGCTTCATCCGGCATGGATGACCAGAGGAAATAGGAAAGTCGTGAGGCGAGTTCGTAGTTGCTGATGCGCCACGGCTGCTTGGCGTCAGGCTGATTCCTCTCTTGAAGGAGAAGGAATTTAGGAGACATGAGCGCGGCTTTCAATGTCACGCGCATGGCTTCATCAAAGCTGGCTCCGCCTTTGTTCAGATCATGAAAAAGCGTGAGCAGTTCCTTCACCTCATCATCGGTGGGAGGTCGGCGGTAAGCCCTGAGCAGGAAGGAACGGAGAGGCTCGGCAGCGGTCTGAGTGCCGGGCGGATAGAGACGGAGTTTCAGCTCAGGACGGCTGAAGGTTTCGGTCAAGACTGCATCAGCTCCATTAATGTATTTTTCAATCAGCAGTGATGGAATGAATAGGGTGTCCGCATTGTTTTGAAAGCCTTCGCCGCCGGAACCGTCAGTGGGAAAGTCATCTCCGGGCTTCACCTTCACGCCGAGGAGGTCATGCAGGGTGTAGTTGTATTCATGTCGCGTGAGCCTTCGTGTCTTGTGAGAGCCGGGATTGATGGCTGGCAGATGCAGCACGGCTTGTTCCGTCTGGCCGATCCAATCAAGCAGCGCTTGTTTCTCTGGCGGAGTCGGTTGGGTCTTCTTCGGCGGCGGCATCTCGCCGATGCGCACCTGTTCACGAATCTTGTCCCAGAGACGGATGTCGAGGCGCGCCAAGCCTTGATTTCGCAGGACTTCCAGACTCACATCGCCTTTGCGTGTATCGTTGTCGTGGCAGTCGAAACACAGCTTCTCCAGCGAGGGCAGGAGGCTTTGATCAAGTGTGACTTCCACGGCGAGCTTCTCTGCGGCCCATGAATGGGACAAGGCAAAGCAGAGGATGAGCAGGGAAGTCTTAAAAAAGCTACGAAACATGGGCATAGAACTACGCGATGATCCGCTCTAAACTATCTCGTGGCGATGAAGCGATAGGCCCCGAAGGCGGTGGTGGAAGCTCGCTGCTGCCAGCCTTTGAGCCGCAGTGAATCACCCAATTCATTCCTTCTAAAGCCAGCGCGAATGCTCACCTTCATATCATACTTCGTGACGTAGTTCATGCCGGTCAACGTAGCGAAGAGGCGGCCCTGAATCTGATGGAAGAAATGGCGGGATGGCTCGGCGGCGATGAGCACCTTACATGAGGGCGGCAGCAGAGCGCCGAGATGGCGGAGCTGCCCTTCATGGAAGTGATGTAGAAAGAGGCTGGTGATGATGATCTCAGCATCGGGGAGGGGACTCTGCGCGAGGAGATCGCCACTGATCCATCGGGCTTCTGCGGGCCAAGCGACGGGCTTCTCCACAAGATCAAGACCGCAGAGATGATCCGCAGCACAGACGCCTTCGTTCACGAGTCGGCGTCCTAGCGTGCCATCACCCGCGCCGATTTCCAACACGCGCCAACCAGGCTGGAGGTGGCGCTTGACCTCACTGATAAGCCAACGGTGATTACGCATGATCGCATTCACCAGCCGGAGGTCTTGGCGGGATTTGATCGCGTCGGGATGGTCCTCGGAGAGCGTCTCCAGGAGTTCGGGTTCAACGAGACGTGTCATGAGCGGAGAGTGTGAAGGCAGATGGGTCGCTGTTACAGTGTTGCATATTTCTCTGGCGAACAAGCAGGCATTGCTCAAGGTGCTTTATGCAAGTCCGCATCGCTTATGGCAAAGGCCACCTGTCTGTTGAACTCCCTGAGGATCGAACCACGGTCATCGAGCCCACGCATCGTGCGGGCTTGCCGGATGAGCGTGCGGCTTTGCGAGCGGCGCTGGAGGAGCCGATCGCGGCTGCGCCCTTGAGTCAATGGGGCATCGCGGGAGGCTCGGTTTGCATCGTGTTCACGGACATCACGCGGGCGACGCCGAATGAGCGTCTCATCCCGTGGCTGCTGGATTACCTTCATCAAAACGGGGTGCTGCGTGAGAACATCACGCTGCTGAATTCAACAGGCACGCATCGCGGGAATACGCCTGAGGAACTGGACATCATGCTCACGCCGGAGGTGGCGCGGAACTACCGCATTATCAATCACGACTGCCATGCGACGGAGAATTGCGTGCTGTTCGGTGAGACACGCGAAGGCAAGCCAGCGCTCATCAACAAATGGCTAGCCAACGCTGATCTGCGCATCGTCACCGGGTTTATCGAACCGCACTTTTTCGCAGGATTCAGCGGAGGCCCGAAAGGCATCATGCCCGGAGTGGCGGCGCTGGAGACGGTGATGAGCAATCACGGCGCGCGGAACATTGGCGATCCCAGCTCCGTCTTCGGCGTGTTGGATGAGAACCCGATCTGGCAGGAGATGCGGGACATCGCATTGCGCGTCGGCCCTAGCTTCTTGATCAATGTCACGCTCAACGAGCAGAAGGAAATCACGGGCGTCTTCGCGGGTGATCTCCTCAAGGCGCATCGTCAGGGATGCGAGTTCGTGCGCAGTGTGGCCATGCAGAAAGTGGACGCCTTGCATGACATCGTCATCACTAGCAACAGCGGCTATCCCTTGGACATGAATCTGTATCAAGGCGTTAAAGGCATGGCAGCCGCAGCCCGTATCCTCAAGCCCGGCGGGCTGATGATCCTCGCCTGTGAGTGCCGCGAAGGCGTGCCAGAAGGAAGTCCCTTTGATAAGTTTCTGCGTGAAGCTGGCTCAGGCGAAGAAGTTTTGCGCTTGCTCGCTGAGCCAGGCTTTGTCAGAGCGGAGCAATGGCAGGCACATATCCAGAGCCTTATCAGCAAACGCGCGCGAGTGATGCTGCACAGTTCATTGAGCACTGAGACGGTGAAAGCAGCGCATCTCGTGGCTTGCGATGACATTGGCAAAACCGTCACAGAAGAGCTAGCGAAGCTCGGCCCAGAGGCTCGTGTGGCCGTGCTGCCGCAAGGGCCGCTGACGATTCCCTATTTGAGGAGCGCGGAGCTTTAGCCCGCATCAGAAAACGTTTCTCATCACGCAAGATGAACTCTCTCAAGTTCTTCCAGTCCGCTTCAGATACTTTCCGAACCCGCCACAAACTGCCGCATTGGCAGCAGTCACAATGCGTCTGTGGAATGACCTTCCGTCTCGCAGATTCCTTGCCGCAGCATTTACTGAATGGCTGGCGAGAAGTGCGCGAGTCATGGCTTGAACATCATCCGAAACCGTGGACTGATAAGATCGAAGACGAATATCATGAGCGTTTCACTAAGCAGATTCAGCGCTGGCTAGATCAAGGCTATGGCGGTTGTGTGCTGAAAGAACCTGAAGCTGCGGCCATCGTGTCCAGCAAGCTCCATGAGCGTGATGGTGTGGATTATGTGCTGTGGTCTTATGTGATCATGCCGAACCATGTTCATGTGCTCTTCAGTTTCAAAGACGGCGAAGACCTTCCGATGATCGCGCAACGATGGAAAGGCGGATCGTCTCGTGGCATCAATGCGTTGCTTGGTCGCAAAGGAAGGCTTTGGCAGCCTGATACTTTGACCGGCTGGTTCGGAATGAAGCGCGTTTTGCCATGGGTCTGGATTACATCGTGAACAATCCCTTGAAGGCGAAGCTGCGGGCGGGGGAGTTTTTGATCTGGGAGCGTGAAGGAGTGAGGGATATGGTTTGAAGATTGAATAAGGCGGGCTAAAGCTCCGCGCTCCTCTATGAAAACCATCGCCGTCCTCGGAACCCTTGATACTAAAGGCATCGAACACGCTTATGTGGCGGAGATCATACGCTCGCGTGGGCATCGGACCCTGTTGATTGATGTCGGTTGTCTGGAGCCGCCGGTGATCATGCCGGATATTTCACGGGAGAAGGTGGCGGTGGCTGGGGAGGTGGATTTGGTAGGATTGAGGGCGCGTCAGGATCGCGGTGAATCCGTCACGGCGATGGCGGGGGCCTCCGCGAAGCTACTTGAACAACTCGTCGCGCAGGGTCGCATTGATGGTGTCATCTCGCTTGGCGGTGGTGGTGGAACGGCCATCGGCACGGCGGCTATGCGCGCCCTGCCCATTGGTTTTCCGAAGGTCATGGTCAGCACGCTCGCGGCGGGGAACGTCGCGCCTTATGTAGGAACGAAGGACATCGTGATGTTCCCCAGCATCGTGGATGTGAATGGGCTTAATCGCTTGTCCCGAGTGCTACTGGCTCGTGCTGCGGGAGCCATCTGTGGCATGGTGGAAGTGGAGCCGCCCGTGGCCGAAGACAAGCCGCTCATCGTGGCTTCGATGTTCGGCAATACGACCCAAGCGGTGAACATCGCCAAGACGGTGCTGGAGGAGGCGGGCTATGAAGTGCTGGTCTTTCACTCCACAGGCATGGGCGGACGGATCATGGAATCGTTGATCGAGAGCGGCATGATCAGTGGAGTTTTGGACATTACGACGACCGAGTGGGCGGATGAGTTTGTCGGTGGAGTTCTGGGAGCTGGGCCGACTCGTCTGGAAGCCGTCGGTAAAGCTGGCGTCCCCGCTATCGTCACGCCGGGATGTCTGGACATGGTGAACTTCGGTGAACGCCCTACCGTGCCTGAAAAGTTTGCTGATCGTTTATTCTACCAGCACAATCCGCAAGTCACTCTCATGCGCACCTCACCGGAGGAGTGTGAGGAATTGGGCAGAATCCTCGCGGAGAAGGTCAATGCTTACACGGCTCCGGTGACGGTGCTTCTACCCACGAAAGCGATCAGCGTGATCAGCGCGCCCGGTGGAGTCTTCCATGATGAGGCAGCAGATACAGCCTTATTTGAGTCAGTGAAGAAACATCTCAAGCCGGGCATCTCCTGTGTGGAGATGGATGCGGCGGTGAATGATGAGGTCTTCGCGAAGGCCTGTGCTGAGGCGCTGTTGAAGAACATCACCGTCGCGAAGGCTTCTTAAAAGGCCCTTCCGACGTTGACGGACAGGGATTGGGAACTACTGCCACCACCACCTGTGGACTCACCTGCGGAGTTGAATTCGTAGGAGAGCATGAAGCGCCAGTTTTCGAGGAAGAACCAAATGGCATCGCACCCGATGATGTATTCCCTCGTGTCGGGACCGAAGCGATACCCAGCGGAAGTGTGGCCTTGAAGTGTGAAATGATCCGTGAGATGGGTTTGCATGAGCAAGGCAAGGCGATGGGTGCTGATGTGCTGCAAAGCCAGAGATTCTGGCTCTGAGGAATGGAAGCCATCGGAGTATTTGAGTTGGTTGTATTCCCACTCATAGCGAAGATCAAGCTGCACGGGCCCCTTGAGAATCCGGCGTTGCAGGCCGTATTCAAAGCCGCCGCCACTTCCGAGCCTGCCAAAGTCCGTGTTCACCTGACGGAGTTTGGCACTGAAATCCGTGTGCCATTCTTTACCGAGCGGGGCGCTGATCATGCCTTGGAGTCGGTTCTCACGACCACCTGCGCTGATCATTTCCAAGCTGTCCAAAGGCCGGGCGTTGAGTTGTGCAGAAACAGACCACTCCAGGCCGCTGGGCAGTGTTTGACTCAGGGTCAGGCCAGCGCGCAAATGGCTGGTGTGGGTATCAAGGTAACCCATTTCAACCGTCCAATCAAAAGGCTGACCATGACTCGTCAGATAAGCCACCGCTTCGACGCGCTCATCACGTCCTCCCAAGGAGGGCAGGGGGAGTTCACTGAGCCGATCCCAGCGTGCGCGCAGGCCCGCAGTCCAAGCCTTGGTCACGTAAGGAACGATTTCAACTTCCGTGCTGAAGAGCGTGGCGGAGCTTTCATCCAGCGCGGAGAGCGTGACCTGGGCACGGGGCAGGCGTTCCCAAGTCAGCGCGTCAGCCTGTTCCGAGGCCTCGGCACGGTCTTTCGCATCATAATGACTGTCAGCGGCGATCTCACGATAGATGGCGATGGCTTTGCGGACTTCCTCGCCTTTTTCAAGCTTCTGAGCGATGTCCAGTTTGCTCTCAGAGGCCTGTTCTTCCTGGTCGCCATCGGCATCGGGATTGAGTTGGCGGGCGCGCGCCAGCGCTTGGGCATAAGCAGGGGATGAGCGGGCCTGTTCATCCAGCCAGATGGAGTCAACGAGCATCTGTTGATAGTCCGCGACCTCTGGTTTAACGGCCACGAGTCGTGTAGCGTAGATCCGCGCATTGGCGGCGTCTTTGCGTCGAAGATAGACGGAGGTCGTCTCCCTAAGGGCATCCACATGAGAGGGCTTGGCCTTTAAAAGTTGGCGACAAGCCTGCAGGATGAGGTCGTCATCTTCCAACTGGACGGCGTTATCCATCTGAAGTTCCAAGTCATCCAAGGTGAGGGCTTCATCCGGCACGATGGCCCGTTGAATGGTCTCAGAGGCTTCATTGGGAATGGCTCGCCGCACGGTGACGGCTTCCTCGGCTCGCAATGAAATCACGTTTCCAACGAGAAGCGTCAGTAGGACTAGCAGCGGGTGTAGTTTGGGAGGATTCATCGTATTGAGGCTGAGGCGTTACGTAAACTGGCGCTTCGACCTGTGGCGATGCGCATGGAGGCCTGGAAGGCTTCGCGGCTGTGCGTGAGGTCGCCAAGTTCGCGATAGATGTGTCCAAGCAGGTTCAAATCTCCTGCAGTGGGCTCGCTAGCCATGCTGAGGAACTCCTTCATGTGACTGAGTGCTTTGGCAAACTGGCCTTGTTGATAAGCCTTCTCCGCTAAATTTCGCATGAGTTCAGATGGGTCTGGTTGCTCTTCATTCGGAGTGTCATCATTCGTCATGTTCGGCAGATGACCATGAATGAGCGCCTCGCGGAGATCATGGTAAACAACGCTGAGCGGCGTGCTCTGAGAGACCTTATTCTCCGTGAAGTAGCCTGCCAGCAAGTGCATCGGCGCGCCTTCAGAACCCGCGTCGAGCAAGCGCTCAAGAGCATTTGGCACCGTGGCCATGTCCTTAGTGGCCAGCAGGGGAATGACCTCCGCTGCCTGACCCTCATCCAGAAGCATCTGGGCCAATTCCAAGCGGATGGGCTTGGAGTCAGGTTCCGCTTGCAAGGCCAGACGCAAAGTGGCCAGGGCGGCATTTTTGCCTTGCGGCAGGCGTTGGCGGGCATCCGCAAGACGAAGCTGAAGATCGGGGGCTTGGCCATTCGTCACGGTGACCTGTCGCTGAAGCGCATCTGTTAATAGATCAGGCATTTCCAGCGATTCGGCGATCAATTCATAGCGCTCAAGAGCATCCGAATCATTCAAATCCTCCGCCAACTCCTGATAAATGGGCAAAGCGTCGCTTGGACGATCCATCGAGATCAAGGTGTCAGCCAAGGCGTGAGCGATCTTAGTGTCTGCGGGATCAAGCCGATGAGCCTGTTCCAGCAGGGGAAGGGCGGCTGCAAACTCTTCGCTCGCAAGCTGCATGGCTGCCATCTGGCCGAGCGCAGGGACATTGTCCGGCTCGTTCTTCAAGATGAGGGAGTAATCCTTCATGGCCTCCTCGATATGCCCTTGGTGTGAATGAAGCTGGGCACGAATCGCCAGCCAC
The DNA here is from genome assembly GCA_025361865.1 of Phragmitibacter sp. GTDB lineage: Bacteria > Verrucomicrobiota > Verrucomicrobiia > Verrucomicrobiales > Verrucomicrobiaceae > JANYJH01. Next base: position 11,662 of record JANYJH010000203.1, on the reverse strand, counting down.
TCTTTGCATAGCTTTTCTGCTGGTAAGTATCCGAGCAAGTTCTCCATGCGGGCTTCAAAGTTCAGACCGTCATACAGATCAATGCAACGCCGCATGGCTTCTTCATGACCGATTCTGGCGAGTTGATCAAAGACTGCGAAAGCATTCTCCGGTTCATTTTTCCATTCTAGGTAACGGCCCATCAGGAAGGCATGTCGGATCGTCTCCGTGGAGGCTTTGATAGGACTGGTGGCCAAGTCTGGTCCAACGGTCTCATCCAACCATTTACGCTGAAGAGGGATCACATCCGTCGTGCGGTCTGACTCCTCGGCCAGCCGCTCCATCATGGTAAGCTGAACTTCATCTATCTTGGGCGGTAATGTTTTAGCGAACAGGTCAAAGGCGCGTCCGCTTTGGCTCGTCTCCCGCAGGAGCGTGATTTGCAAGGACTGGAGGCTGGGATTCTCAGCCATTTCCGGCTTAGTCTTAAAGGATTCCTCCAAGGCGTTCAATGCTCCTTTGGCGTCTCCCTTAGCGCGCCAAGCGGCGACTTGTTTCTCAAAGCGCTGGGGCGTGGGGGATTTCTCACAAACGATGTGATAGGCCTCGGTGGCTGACTGAAGATCCTGACGTGCCATCGCCACGTCACCCATGTTTTCCATCAGCGCATTGAAGTTTTCCTCCGTGATGTCCGGTGCATTGGTGGTGATTTGCTCACGCACCCATTGGAGATCATTCACGCAGAGCATGAGTCGGGAAAGCTTGTCTGTATCACGTCCGCCGGGATTCGCCGCGGTGAGCATGGTCACGAAAAGCTGGCGCGCTTCCTTATCTGAAAGGGTCGCTGAAGTGTTTACCGCCTGCTCATCAGGACGGATCAAGGCCGCCGCACGTGAGAGCTGCCCATCCGCTGCCAGCCGCATGGCGGCTTCAGTCTTCGTAGGAATCAACTTCAAGCAAATCAACAGACAAACGACGACCAGCAAAGCCACCCTTAACGGAGAGACCACCGTGCAGTCGGCGTCGGATTCGCCATTAGCATCTTGCCAAGAGCGTCCATTCTGTTTGGTTTGTTGAGCAATCATTAGCGATTATAACTTCTAGTCGTTCTATAATTATATGCAAATAAAATCTTATTTAAGACTCAAGAGGTGTATTATATCAAAGTTTAGCCGTGTGGCATTATTTACTTTGGGAAATTTCTCGATTTTGCGTGGCAATCATGAGTATTTCTAAAATAATTGTCCTATATTGCCACTGATGAACGATTTACCCAAATTACTCGCATCATGATGTGGGATGCTAAATCAATGCTCGTTGAGCTGCAAAAGGGATGCCGTCAGCATTTCAAGTTCAGGGTCAACTATGACATTCATAGTCGAGTCAGTTCCCCAAGTGGTAACTAAGGCCGTGCTGCTTCGAGTTTCGGGTGATTCGGCCTTCTTTTGTCCCTGAATTTTCCAAGCCTTCTCTCCACCTGGGAGGCGCAGGGAAACTTTTCCGTTTCGTCGCGCTGCGCACCGTATCGTAAGCAGATTCGGATCTTGCTTGATCACGCTCAGCGGCTCCGTGCTGGTGGTCACAGAGGGGTGAGCATCAGGTTGATCCTGAAGATGCAGGCTGATTTGCTTGCTGCCATTCGTGTGAATGTAACGCCACGGGCCCTCATCATTCCAGCCAGTAACGCCGCTGCTGCCACCGACGACTGGATAACCCATATTTATAGGAACACGGAATTCCTGTAATGATCCACGGCAAGCGATGGTCCAGGTGCGCGGCTCTATTTGGGTAACGATGGCGTCTCTAGCGTCCCGAACCGTGCGGACATAATCAAGAGCGGTAATGACATGAAGTGGTTCGTTCACTGCCCAGTTATAGACCTTCAACAGAGCGGCAAAGGCGTCTCCGCGCTCACCACTATAGAAATGGTAGTAAATATTCACCGGCTTAAGACGACGCGGCGCGCCTGTGAGTTTGTAAGTCTCAATGACATTCGCAAAGCCGCCCAACGAACTGGAACGCCAGTCATCCGTGTAAAACATCTCGTTCTGCGCCGGAGCATAGACTTGCAGTTCATCCCCCATCATGGTGGTGCGTGGGGCGATGCTGGCGTTCCCATGCCAGCGCTTTGAAATGATGGTATTACCACCATTCATCGCTTCCACGCCAGAAGTGCGGGCGGAGGCAAGTGATTCTGGACTGGGTCGGCAGTTGCCAGACCAGAGGAGCAACTCTACACGCTGTCCCTTCGGGAGCAGATGGCTGACATAATTGATTGACCCGTTGACCTCGCGCTCCGCCGTCAAGGCGCCGGGATCTGCATCAGCCCGCAAATTCAGATTCAGCGGGGCTTTGCGCAGTCGCAGGCGATCCTCATCTTGGGACATCCAGCGGAATGGGTGCGAGTAAGTGTGGGAAGCTGCCTGAACATTGGGCAGTGCGAAAATAGCCCTCGCGACCTCTTCATATCGGGTGCGTTTGGCTGGATCATCACCCGCTTCCAAGCCCCGTGTGGTGGCCTCAATGACTGAAACGGTGGTGGGTAAATAGGGGTAAGCTTTGAGCACTTTTTCGCAGATGACTTCGGCATTGATCGAGCCTGGCGTGACGTTGCTCATGGAGTTGAATCCGTCTCCGTCGATGTGACAGATCAACTCCCGCTGGCCTAATCGCGTCGTTGAATCCGGTATCGGGAAAGCCTCGATGGGTAGCACTCGCTCGACGAAGACAAATGGATCAAAAAGCTGCAACACATGATTCGGGCTGTATTGCTTGGACATGTAGGGATCAAACAAAGCTGCTCCCCAAGGGGCACGGAAAGCGGCATCAAAGCGGGTGTTGTCTGAGATTTCCGTCTTGGCTTCCAATGAGAGAAAAATATCCGAGCCTGCGGGGGCGGTAATATCATAGTGCTCCAGTTTCGAGGGCGTAAGGGGAACCTCGCTTTTCATGACAAGCTCGTCCCGTGAGATGATTTTGCTGCTTTCAGGACGGGTGAGCGTGCGGCCTGATCCGCCCCAGCCGTAGGCATCCAGCACGCGACGTCTCAGTTCGGGAGTGTCCAGCGGGATCGCTCCCAGCCACAGCACCTTAATTTTCGATGGGAGCAAGGCGATGGCCCAATCCGTAAATTCCGGTGCCAGAACATGAGGAATCTTCATGTTCCCATCGAAGATCACTGCCGCGTAGGATTTCGCGAGAGGTAATTTGGGCAGAGGCTTTTGAATGTCATGGAATTCCACTTCATAGCCGCTCCATTCCAAGGCCACCTGAAGATGCTGCGCCGTCACAGTATCGGGAGGCCACACCTTGCGTGATCCTGTTTCTTCAGGATCGGCACCGAAAATGACGAGCACACGGCGGGCTATTTCTTGGGGCGGCTCAGCCTTCAATGAGAAGGTCATTCCTTGAAGACATCCTATGAAGAGCACTGTGGCCAGGGCTTTGCGAAAGTGCATGGAGGAAGATGATGAGAAAATAAGAAATACCACAGTATTTATAATAAAGTGGCAAGTGTAGTTTTGCGCAAGCTCAGGACTGAAAGCAGGCATAAAAAACGGCACCACCCACAAGGGATGATGCCGTCTAAACACTAATTAGGAAGCGCCAACTCAGGGCTTGGGCACCGTCGCGATGGTCGCGAGGATACGGGAAGCGATCTGGTAGGGGTCGCCTTGGCTGTTCGGACGACGGTCTTCAAGGTAGCCCTTGTAGCCGTTGTTTGCGAAGCTGTGCGGCACGCGGATGGACGCGCCACGGTCAGCGATGCCATAGGAGAACTTGTCGATGGCCTGTGTTTCATGCAGACCGGTGAGGCGCATGTGGTTGTCAGGGCCGTAAACGGCAATGTGCTCGTTCACAAACTTGGCAAAGGCAGCCATGAGTGCTTCAAAGTATTCTTTGCCACCCACGTCACGGAGGTAGTCCGTGGAGAAGTTCGCGTGCATACCGGAGCCGTTCCAATCGGTGTCACCGAGAGGTTTGCAATGGTATTCAACGTCCACCTGATACTTCTCACAGAGACGGTTCAGGATATAACGGGCCATCCACATTTCATCAGCACACTTCTTGGAGCCTTTGCCGAAGATCTGGAACTCCCACTGACCTTTGGCCACTTCAGCGTTGATGCCTTCATGGTTGATGCCAGCGTCAAGACAGAGGTCAAGGTGTTCCTCAACGATCTGACGGGCGATGTCGCCCATGTATTTGTAGCCTGCTCCGCAATAGTAAGGGCCTTGACCGATCAAGGGGAAACCACCTTCAGGGAAGCCGAGAGGGCGTCCGTCCTGATAGAGGAAGTATTCCTGTTCAAAACCAAACCATGCGCCTGGATCATCCAGAATAGTCGCACGACCATTGGTTGGGTGAGGTGTGACGCCATCAGGCATCATGACTTCGCACATGACCAGCACGCCATTCTTACGAGTGGTGTCAGGATAGACGGACACTGGCTTGAGAACGCAGTCAGAGCTTTTCCCTTCAGCCTGTTGGGTGGAGGAGCCGTCGAAGCCCCAGTTGGGAAGTTCCTCGAGCTTTGGGAAGCTGGCGAATTCTTTGATTTGAGTCTTGCCACGAAGATTTGGGACGGGTTTGTAGCCGTCGAGCCAGACGTATTCCAATTTATACTTAGCCATGATTGGGTGTAGGTGAGTTTGGTTTGATTTGCCTTGCGGCGTTGACTTCTGAGAGGGGATTGATTGCCCCTCGCAAAATGTGACCATTCATACAAAGCATGTCACATGCCAAGTGCGAAATATTATTAGTCCCCAGCACTCAGATTTCGCGTTGCATCCATTGATATATAAGGCTTTCCCTCATTTCGGGATAGTGTTTGAAACCATGCGGTTGACTCCTTGCATTTACTCCCGAATGGCCCGAATCCAGACAGCCATGCACGAGATTAAAGACACCCCACGCGCAGTAGTCCGCATTGGCTATGACGGCCTCGTTCATAAGATTTTTCGCGGAAATCAGGCCAAGGAGCGCTTCGATAACGAATGCCGTATTCTTCTGCACTTGGAGAAGGCGGGCTGTAATTTCGTCCCTCGGCTGCTCGACTCCGATCCTGAAACGCTGAAGATCACCACCACGAACTGCGGTGCGATGGTCCAGCATCTCGGCGAGCAGCGAATGAAGGAACTCTATGCCGAACTGGAACCGTTCGGAGTGCGTCATGACGATCCCTTTCTGCGGAACGTGACGTATCGTGCGACTGATGGTCGGTTCTGCTTGATCGACTTTGAGTTCGCCACGCTGCTGGATGAAAACGGTCTGCCCTTGCCCGGTTCCCCAGTGAATGTGTAAACTGAAATCGTCACTCACTGCGACAGCTCTTTCCATGTCTAACGAACCGACGCCCCGACCCAATGACGCACTACCTCACGGCCTTCGCTGGTCTGGCGTCACCCATCGCGGACACGTTCGCTCCAATAACGAAGATTCCTTCCTCGCGCTGACCTATGATGCGCATGAGGTGCGCTACTTGGGGAAGATCGGTGAAGCCTCGCTCTGCGGTGCGGATTTCGTCTTCGCCGTCAGTGATGGCATGGGCGGGGCGCGCTCCGGGGAGTTCGCCAGCCGGATCGCTGTGGACAAGATCACGCGGCTTCTCCCTGCGAGTTTCCGCCAGTCTGCGCAAGGCCTCGCCAAAGGATTCGGCGACATCTTGACGGAGCTATTTGATGAGATTCATCGCGAACTCTGCGCGCTAGGGAAGAGCTATCCCGAGTGTGAAGGCATGGGTGCAACCCTCACGCTGGCTTGGATCACGCCGGGCTGGCTCTACTACGGACACATCGGTGACAGCCGACTCTACTACCTTCCGCGTGATGGCGGAATGAAGCAGCTCAGCCATGATGATACCTATTGCGGATGGCTTAGATTAAAGGGCGAACTCAATGAGCGCCAGCATCGCACGCACCCTCGCCGAAACGTTTTAACCAAATCACTCGGCGCAGGCCATCAGTTCGTGGACCCGCAACTCGGCGCGGTCGGCTGCGAGCCGGGAGACCGTTTTCTTCTCTGCACGGATGGCGCGATTGATGGGCTTTGGGATAACAATGTAGAAGAGCTGATGAAAAGTGGTGCTTCAGCACAATGCATCGTCGAAGCGGCACTGGCCGCTTCAGGTCGGGACAACACCACCGCGCTGATCATTGAGGTGAACTCTGCTGAATGAGGCCAAGGCGCTGGAAACAAAGCTGCTACACAAGGCCAGTTGTGAGTCTGCAAGGGCCGTGGAAACATCGGCTCCAGGCCTGATTCCGTTTGCCCATCTCGTTCTACCAACGAAGAGCTTTCCAGCCCAACCGCTTTCAGGGCCCACATTCCCTATGATCATTGATGCCACCTGCCACCTCCAATACCAAACCACTGAAGACGTGCCAGCCATTTTCCGACTGAGACCGCGCAGTGGCTGGGCCCAATGGATCATGCGAGAGGAGTTTCACATTCATCCCCAGGTTCCCGTCGTCGAGTTCCCGGACATCTTTGGAAACCTCTGCCAAAGGGTCGTCATGCCCGCTGGAGACTTCTTCGTTTCCGTGCAATACCGCGCGCTCGTGCCAGATACCGTGGACGTTGATGAGTATGCGCCGCAGATGCTCGCGCAAAACCTGCCGCCAGACATCCTCCACTTCCTCCTGCCCAGCCGCTACTGCCAGTCCGATCAGCTCACGGAACTCGCCAACTCCATCATCGGCACATCGAATCCCAACTACTTTCAAATTGAGATGATTCGCCGCTGGATTCATCAGGAAATTCGCTATGAGATCGGCTCCAGTGATTCCTCCACCTCGGCATTAGAAACAGTCCAGACACGCAGCGGTGTTTGCCGTGATCTCGCTCACTTAGGCATCGCCTTGTGCCGTGCCATTAACGTTCCAGCGCGCATGGTGGTCGGCTTCCTGCATGAGCTTGAACCGATGGATCTTCACGCTTGGTTTGAAGCCTACGTTGGCGGAAGATGGTTCACCTTCGATGCCACCACCTTCAAAACGGAAGGCAACCGCCTCGTCATCGCCTATGGTCGCGATGCCGCAGATGTCGCCCTCTCCTCCATTTTCGGACCCTTCACGATGACCAAAATGATGGTCACCGTGACACCGACCCGTTTCTGATCAAGGAACACTAAACCTCCAGCTTCCACGGTCCGCGATATTCGCGTCCCAAGAGCTTATTCGCGGCTTCGTTTCCAATGATGACTTCCTTCTCAACGTCCCACTTTAAGGACGTGTTCAGCATCAGAGAAATGAGCGCGAGATGACCCGGCAGCGCACTGTGATGCGCGGTCTCCACGGGAGTGATGGTCGGCTTGCGGGACTTGATGGAATCAAGGAAATTCCGCTGATGACCGGGTGAGTTATAGATGCGCGTCTTGATGATGTCGTCACCGAGTTTCGGTGCTTCAAAGCCGTCCACGACCTTGTCCACATCCACGCCGTTCTCTTTGACTTTCATGTGGCGTTTGACGGCCTTCTTCAACTCCTCCTTGGAGCTATCGAAGCCGCTGCGATCCACCCAAACCCAGCCGTCCGTGCCGATCCATTTCGTGCCGCTTTTAATGTCGGGATGCCCACCCGCGATGGTCATCTTGATGCCGTTCGCGTATTGAGTTTCCACGCGGTATTTCGTGGCGGTATTCCAGATGTCCGTGCGCGGTGGGAAGTCGGCTTGAATCGGCGTGATCTCACCGGGACCCGTGTTGTCGCAGTCCATGCCCCAGTGGGCGATGTCACAGTGATGGCCGATCCAGTCAAGGAGCTGACCGCCGCCGATGTTGTAGTTCCAGCGCCAATTCTTGTGGATGCGGCTTTCGATATACGGCTCCATCGTGGCCGGGCCAATCCAGTTCTCGTAATCGAGTTCTGCGGGCGGAGGCGTGATGGCATCGCGGCCTTTAGTTCCGGCGAAATCACTGTGTCCAGCGGGCAATCCGACGTGGACTTCCTTGATCGTGCCGATGAGTCCGTTGCGCACGATTTCAGCGGCGATGCGGAACCGTTCCTGACTGCGCTGCCACGATCCGGTCTGCCAGATGCGATTGTATTTCTGCACCGCTTTGACGATGGCCTGCTGTTCCACGATGGTCTTCGCGAGGGGCTTCTCGCCATACACATCCTTCCCGTTCTTCAGCGCTTCGATGGAAACCAAAGCGTGCCAGTTGTCCGGCACGGCGAGCATCACCGCATCCACATCCTTCCGCGCCATGAGTTCGCGGTAATCAGCGTAAGCTTTGCAGTCAGTGTTTTTGTAAGTCTCATTCACGGTGCCGACGGCGGCTGCAAGGTGCTTGGAATCGAGATCGCAGGCGGCCACCACTTGACAGTCTGTCTCCGCGAGGAAAGCCTTCGTATTGCCCGGCCCCTGCATTCCCCAACCGACCACGCCCAGCGTGATGCGGTTCGAGGGAGCGTTCTGGCCAAAGATAGAGGACGGGACGATGGTCGGAAAACCGATGGCGGCGGCGGTGCCCTTAATGAAAGCGCGGCGGGAGGAAGTGTTCATATTTCTCATAGCGGGGCTGATGCTGCCGGATTTCGTTTCGTTTGCCAAGGTAAAATCAAAGTCAGCGTAAACATTTGCTTTGCCGGAACGTCATAGTCCGTAGAGGTAAGAGATGAATCAGGTGCGCATACTTTTGATGTTGGTCGTTCTTTCTCTTTCCGGGATGGGCGCTTGGGTGTGGAAGCTCAAGGAAAAGCAGCAGGTGGCAGAGGAGGCGCTGGCTCAGTCAAAGCAGGAAACGCTGACCCAACTGGCCGCGAAGGAGAACGAGAAGACGGAGGCCTTAACCGCGCAGAATCAGGAGAATCAGAAGCTCGTTAAGAAGATCAGCGAGGACTTTGATAAGAAGCTGGACGACATGCGCCAACAGGAACGCAAGCGCACCGCAGCGGCCTTTGAGCAGTTCGGTGACATCATCGACGGTAACAAAAAGGGCCTCAGCTACCTCAACGCGCTGGAGGACAAGATTAAGTCCGGCCAATCCATCAACAAGAACGAAGCGGAGAAGCTCGCCGTCTTCGCCACAGGTTTAGCCTACCTTCAGAAGCAGTATCAAAAGCCGTTCCAGCAGTTCTCGGAGTTGGAAAAGTATCTGGCCACCAAGGCCACGACCAGCGTGGAAACACCGGACATGCGTCATGCGTTCTGGAAGCGCCTTTTCGACAGTGAGTTCCGGGAGAAGGAACGGGAGTTCTACCGCACTGAGGGCGAGCGTCGTGGTTTTCAGGATGCCAGCGAGCGCTTCAGTAACGTTTACAAGACCGCCCAGAAGCAGATGGCGAACGTGGATCTGGACTTCGATAAATCCATCATGAAGCTCAATGATTTGATCTCAGAGAAGCAGCAGACGCCCCCCGATCTGAGCGACTTCTTCAATCAGGCGCGCAAGGCCCTGAACGCGCATCAGAAGCTTCTGGAGTTCGAGCCGGATGCGACCAAGCCGCAAGCGGAAGCGCCGAAGCCTTGATTAATAAGTAGCCTGACTCTTCAGAGTCGGGAATCAGCGGCTCGGTATCCCTGACCCGACTCTGGAGAGTCAGGCTACGAGTTTTCCACCCACAGGCTGGTGCGAAGCCGCTTAGCGAAGCCTGGGCTACTCTCAATGCTTACCACTTAGCGAGAACAGGATGAGCACCACGATCAAGGCCGCTAGCACGGCCAGCGTCACCTTGATCCAGCTCAACGGATACTCACCCGTGATCTTGCCGGTGTAGCCATTCACGGCGACTTGGAAGCTCTTCGCTCCGTAGTCGTAAGTCAGCAACCAAACGGGGAGTAGAACGTGCTTGAAAGTCTGGGCGGTGTAGCTGGAACTCACCGTGAGATTTCGATAAGTATCCCCCGGCACTTGAGAGGCGCACATCGCGCGGAGAGCTGCTTCCATGCGGTCTCGCGAGTCCTTCGCGGCGGCCATTAAGTCGATCTGATACTGCTCCACGACCCAGCCGGAAAGGTAACCTGGATCGTAAGGTTTCAACTCTTTGCCGGTGGTCGGGAAGGGCTCAAGATCGGCGAGGAGCTTGGGATGAACGCCCTTGGACGCGGGGACGAGGATGTCATCAAAGAAGTTGTCAACTGCACCGCTCGCATAAGACCATTGGGTGTGCTGCTCGCGTTCGCCCTTGTCGTTTTCTGTGTAGTAGTAAGTGCCGGATTCAGCCTGCCATTGCCCCGATGCCTGGGCATCAAAGGTCCAATAAGGGAGATAGACGCCGCGCACGGTGTCGGTGAGCGCTTTGCCGCCAAGAGCGTTCGGCGCAAACCAATGGCTGCCATACCAGTCCCGCATGGTCTCGCGGACTTTGGGCTCGGGGATATTGAACGGCAGCAGGGCGCTCGGGGTGATGGGGGACTTCTGATCCTCAATGGCGAGGAGCGCAGGCGAGCCGCAGAAGTCGCAACGCTGCGCGACGTGGGCGGGATCGAAGATGGAGATGGCGTTGCAGTTCTGGCAGCGCACGCTTTTTTTGGTCACTTCCCAGCCCTTCTGGTCTGCCGGAATGGCTTTAAGCGCGGTCAGCAAATCGTTTTCTGTAATACCGCTCGCATCCTCTTTGAATTCAGCGGGAGAATTCGTGCCGCAGAACGGGCAGATCAGCGCGTGCTTGGAAGGGTTCCATTCGGCATCCGCGCCGCAAGCCGGGCAGGGGTATTTGTGAAGAGCGGTGACTTCAGTCATGGTGTGATGGTTGGACGCGATTCTTCGCGCTGGAGACGCTGGCTTCAAGCACTTTAGCGAAACATTGCGAGTAAGGCAGGTGCTTATCTCGGCTGCTCCTCAAAAAACTAAAGGGCGCGAACTGGATGGTCCGCGCCCTTTTCAATTCGACGAGTCAGATCAATGAGCCAGGAACTCATCCAAGGCTGCTTTAGTAATGCGATACTGGGTGCCGATCTTCTTGCCCTTGAGGTCTCCGGCATCAATGCTGGCGATCACATCCGCTTCGGTCACGCCGAGCGTTTGGGCGACCTGAGCCGGTGTCAAGATGTCCACAGGGGCGGCGACGGGTGCAGCAGCAGGAGTGGCTGGGGCACCGGGGATCGGAGGTGGAGTCGCACCGCCACTGGGGGTGAGATTCGTGGTCTTCATCATCTCCTGAGCCATGGCAAAGCCCATCGCCATTTCAGCGGGAGCGCCTGCACCGCCACCTTTGGCCATGCCTTCCGCCATCTGGAACTTCACGTAGTCGTTCAGATTCCCGATAGCGCCCATGCTGCTGCGCTTGTCAATGGCCGCTTCGACTTCTGGCGGCACGCTGGCGTTTTCCAGAATGAAGCTGGGGAACTCGATGCCGTATTTGCTGGAGACGATCGGGTTGATCGCTGGGAGCAAGGCCGCGCCGAGTTCCGAGTAGCGCGTGGCGAGGTCCAGCACTGGCACTTTGGCGGTTGCCAAGGCTTCGCTGAAGATGCTGACGATGCGGGACCGCATGGTGTCAGCGAACTCATCTAAGCGGAAGTGATTGTCCGAGCCAGCGACTTCCTTGAGGAATAGTTTCGGATCGGTAATGCGGAAGTCGAAGGTGCCGTAGGCGCGGACGCGGACGATGCCGAAGTCCTGATCCCTCATCATGATAGGGTTAGAGGTGCCCCATTTGTTGCCCGTGAAAAGGCGCGTGGTGACGTAGTAGAGGTCTGCCTTGAACGGGGATTGGAAGCCGTATTTCCAGCCCTTGAG
>JANYJH010000135.1 GCA_025361865.1 Phragmitibacter sp. | reverse complement strand
CCATCCGCGCCTTCATCAAATGGGGCGACAACTGGGTGAAGAAGCACGATCTGTCCTCCCTGCGCCTCCTCGGCAGTGTCGGTGAGCCGATCAATCCCGAAGCCTGGATGTGGTATCATCAGGTCATCGGCGGAGGTCGCTGCCCCATCGTGGACACCTTCTGGCAGACAGAAACCGGCGCGATCATGATCACGCCGCTGCCAGGTGTCACACCGACCAAACCCGGCACTGCGACGCTGCCATTCTTCGGAGTGGATGCCGCCATCCTCGATGAAGAAGGCCATGAAGTCGGACCCAATGAAGGCGGTAAGCTCGTCGTGCGCAAACCGTGGCCTTCCATGCTGCGCACCATCTATGGCGATGCGGAGCGCTACAAAGAAACCTACTGGGGCACTTACGACGGCATCTACCTCGCTGGCGATGGCGCGCGTCGTGATGAAGACGGCTACTTTTGGATCGTCGGTCGTCTTGATGACGTGCTCAATGTGAGCGGCCACCGCCTCGGCACCGCTGAAGTGGAAAGTGCCCTGGTGAGCCATGAATCCGTCGCTGAAGCCGCCGTGGTCGGTCGCCCTGATGAAATCAAAGGACAGGCCGTCGTCGCCTTCGTCACCGTGAAGCAAGGCTACGATGCCACGCCAACGCTCGCTAAAGAACTCAAGGCGCACGTCGCGAAAGTCATCGGAGCCATTGCGCGTCCCGATGACATCCGCTTCGCCGCCGCTCTGCCGAAGACCCGCTCAGGCAAGATTATGCGTCGTCTCCTGAAAGAGATCGTCGCAGGTGGCACTGTGAAAGGTGACACGACCACGCTCGAAGACTTGAACGTCGTCGCCGCCTTGCAGGCCAGCGGCAAGGAAGAGGATTAAGCCTTGTTCGGATTATAAAAAAGCCCGCCGCAGTCTTTCGACCACGGCGGGCTTTTTGTATTCAATCGTCTTACTTCAGTTCCGTAAGGATGATGTCCTTGAACTCCACCTTCATCGGAGCACCCGCGTGAAGCTGCAGAGCGAGAACACCCTTCTTGGCACCCACGGCAGTTTCGTCTGTCACATCGACAGTCTGCTTGCCATTGATGAAATGCTGAAGGTGGCCGCCCTTGGCGATGACCTTGTATTCATTCCAATCAGCCTGCTTGATGCCAGCCTGGATTTCCTTGGAATCACCGACTGAACCCGTGACTTCGATCTTCGGCTTGTTCGGGGCTTCACCTTCGCTGATCACGGTCTTCTCACCGCGCTTCGCGAGGATGCCACGACCCTTTTCTTCATAGAGGATGCCGGAGTAAGTCGTGCCCACTTCAAAATCAGCCTGGTAACCTGCGACCACAAAGCCTTCTGGATTCACGACCTTACTGCGATATTGCACGCCGCTGTTGCCGAAGCCTTTACCCTCGCCGTCCTTATCCACGATCTTGTATTTGAAGGTCAGCTCAAAGTCAGCCACTTCGCCATCCCAAACGAGGAAGGTATTGCCCTTCGTAGGATGCTCAGCCGTCGTCTGACCGACAATGCAGCCCTCCTTGGCCGACCAGAAATCCAAGCCTTTCCAGCCCGTGAGATCTTTGCCATTGAAGAGGGCCTTGCCTTCGTCAGCGAAAGCCGTTTGAAACGAAACCAATGCGACCAATGCGAGGCCGCCCTTGAGAAGTGATGAGGTAGTGAATTTCATGAGAGCGCAGTAAACGGTGGCACGCTCCACGGTCTAGCAGTTTTCTTACCTCTGGAACGGCGTGTTTCAGCGGCCGAAGAACGTTCCACCAATCCGACTTTGTAGCAGCCGACGTGAGGAGGCTCAAATTAACTTCTAACAACATCCAAAGCCGGAGAGTGAGTCAGTCGTTACTTGTTCGTGTCGCTGGCCATACGAACAAGTAACGACGGACTCACTTCCACCAATCAACATCAGCGATGAACTTCAGAGCCTGCTCACGTCGGCTTCTACTTTCTGATGCGCCCAAACAAAAAAACAGGCCGGAGTTTCCTCCGGCCTGCCTTGTGGGGTTTTGAGATGATTCCTAAGAATCAACAGTCTTACATCATGCCGCCCATGCCGCCGCCGTGGTCATGGTGAGCTTCTGCCTGTTCTTCCTTCGGGATGTCGGAGATGAGGCACTCGGTGGTGAGGAGAAGACCGCTGATGGAAGCGGCGTTCTGAAGCGCGCTGCGGGTCACCTTGGTAGGATCAACCACACCGGCTTGCACGAGGTCAACGTATTCGCCAGTGGCGACGTTGTAACCGATGTTGCCGGTCTGCTTCTTCACTTCGGCTACGATCAATGCGCCTTCCACACCTGCGTTGGCCGCAAGCTGACGGAGAGGAGCTTCGATGGCGCGACGAACGATGTCAGCACCCGTGGCTTCGTCGCCCGTGAGCTTGAGGTCTGCGAGAGCAACTTGCGCACGGATGAGGGCGGTGCCGCCTCCGGGAACGATGCCTTCTTCAACGGCTGCACGGGTAGCGTGCAATGCGTCTTCAACGCGGGCCTTCTTTTCCTTCATCTCAGTTTCGGTGGCAGCACCGACGTTGATGACGGCCACACCGCCGGCGAGCTTCGCAAGACGCTCCTGGAGCTTCTCACGATCGTAGTCGCTGGTGGTTTCTTCGATCTGACGACGGATCTGGTTCACACGTCCGGCGATGGCCTCGCTGCCGCCTTCGCCTTCGACGATGGTGGTGCTTTCCTTCGCTACGGTGATGCGCTTGGCCTTACCGAGGTCGGTGAGCTCGATGTTTTCGAGCTTCAAGCCGAGGTCTTCAGTGATGCACTTACCGCCGGTGAGGACCGCGATGTCTTCGAGCATGGCCTTGCGGCGATCTCCGAAGCCAGGAGCCTTGACGGCGCAGATGTTGAGAGTGCCACGGAGGCGGTTCACAACGAGCGTCGCGAGGGCTTCACCTTCCACGTCTTCAGCGATGATGAGGAGAGGACGGCCTGTGCGGGCGACCTTCTCAAGGAGAGGCAGCATGTCTTTGAGGCTGCTGATCTTCTTCTCATGGATGAGCACGAGGGCATTCTCAAGGTTCGCTTCCATGCTTTCGGCATCGGTCACGAAGTAAGGGCTGAGGTAGCCCTTGTCGAATTGCATCCCTTCAACCACTTCGAGCGTGGTGGCGATGCTCTTCGCTTCTTCAACCGTG
>JANYJH010000128.1 GCA_025361865.1 Phragmitibacter sp. | reverse complement strand
CAACGTGATGTCATCGCTGTGGCGCGTGACCTCATCGGCGTGGAGCTGGTTTGGGGCGCGTGCAGCGGGATCATCGTGGAGACGGAGGCCTACGCGGCGCAGGGGGATGAAGCCTGCCATACCGCTTCGCGACCCAGCGCGCGGGAGTTCGTGGAGACCAAGCCTTCAGGCACGGCTTACGTCTATCTGAACTACGGCATGTATTGGCTCTTCAACCTGCTCGTCAAAGGAGGCGGGCAGGATGGACTCGTCCTCATCCGTGCGCTGGAACCGCTGAAGGGGATCGAGGAGATGAAGCAACGTCGCGGTAAAGCGAGGCTTCAAGACCTCTGCTCCGGGCCGGGGAAGCTCGCTCAAGCACTGGGCATCTACGGCACCGATCACGGAACGATCATGGTCGGGCGTGACAAGGCGAAGACGGTCGGCTTGCGTCGCGCCAAGGACTATGCGGTGATTGATGATGTTCGCGTGGGCATCAGCAAGGCCCTTGATTTTCGTTGGCGCTTCCTGGCTCATGAGCATCCGCATGTCAGTGTGGCGCATGGGAAGGTGAAGCCGCCGAAGGAGCGCATTAAAAAACCGCCATCCCATCACAGGAAGGCGGTTTAAACAGGTCAGAGCCGACTATTTTTTAGCGTGCTTGTGAGCAGGAGTCACGGTCTTGGTGGCTTTGGCGTCTGCCTTGCAGCAGGAGCCTGCGCTACAATCTTCTGTCTTCTTCGTGCTGGCGCAGGAAGCGAGAACGAGGGCGGAGGCGGCAAGGGCGAGTGTAAGAATTTTGGTCATAATGATCTGATGAATGGTTGACGGTAGGCTGAGCTTACGGCTTGCAGCTTGGGATTTTTACAAAAAAGGCGCACCGAGGTCAACTCAGTGCGCCTTTTGATCCTTGGCAGATCAGCTTATTTGCCGCTGCGCATACCCATGTCCACAGGAGCAGGGGTGTAGGCTGGCTTGGAAGCGCAGGAGCTAAGGGCGAGGGCTGCGATGGCGAAGGCGAGGGTGAGTGCGGTGGCTTTCATTAGTTTATGGTGTTGTCGTTTTGATGATGATGATTTGACTTTGACCGCGATTTCTCACAGCCAATCGTGTAGAAGTTATAGTCTTTAGCAGAAAGTTTACCAAAGTAAACTATCCTGCCAAAAAAGTGGCCGAATAACAAAATCTTCACCCGCAGGGATTGAAACGTTTCGGTGGCATTGGAAACAAGCGCATTGCACAGTAGTCCCCATGTCCGCGAGAACCCCCACCGCACTTGTCTTCGCCCTGACCATGAGCTTGTCCGCCCAGCAACCCTTCGTCTCCAATCTTGACGAAGCGAAAGTAGGCAAGATTCCCATCCCCGATGTGCTCACCGGCGCAGATGGGAAAAAGATCACGACCAAAGAAGACTGGCTGACCAAGCGCCGTCCCGAGCTGATGAAGCTCTTTGAAACCGAAGTCTATGGAAAGACCCCCGAGGGCAAGCTGCCAGGGATTCGCTACGTCGTCACCAGTGAGGATAAGAAAGCCTTGGAAGGCAAAGCCACGAAGCGAGAAGTAACCCTCTTCTTCACGGAAAAAGCAGAGCCTCACGCGGACATCCTCATCTATATTCCGAATGCGCGGAAGCAGCCCGCGCCGATGTTCGTGAGCCTGAACTTCCACGGGAACCAGAGCGTGATCAAAGACCCTGCCATCAAGCTGCCGATGGTTTGGAAGCAGGACAAAACGACCAAGACCTGGAGCAGCGCCCGCGCTGAGGAACCCACCAGGGGTGACCAAGCCGAACGCTGGCCCATCGCGGAGATCATCGAGCGTGGCTACGGTGTCGCCACGGCCTACTACTGCGACTTTGAACCGGATACTCCCGAAGGTCTGGCCAAAGGCGTGCGTCCCTTCTATTTCCAAGCCGGACAGACCCAGCCGGAGCCGAATGAATGGGGCAGCCTCGGTGCCTGGGCTTGGGGCCTCAGCCGCATGGCGGACTACCTGCAACTGCTCCCGGAAGTGGACGGCAACAAGCTCGCCGTGCTTGGCCATTCGCGCTTGGGCAAAGCCGCCCTCTGGGCTGGCGCGCAGGATGAGCGGTTCAGCATCGTCATCAGTAACGACTCCGGCGCGGGCGGTGCCGCTTTGAGCAAACGCATCTTCGGGGAAACTGTCGAGCGGCTGAACACCAACTTCCCGCACTGGTTCAACGGCAACTTCAAGAAATACAGCGACAACGAAGCCGCGCTCCCTGTGGATCAGCACGAGCTCATCGCGCTCGTGGCACCGCGTCCCGTTTACATTGCCAGTGCAACGGAAGACTTGTGGTCGGACCCGAAGGGCGAGTTCCTTGGCGGTAAGCTGGCTGAGCCCGTGTATGCCCTGTTTGAAAAAGTAGGCCTCATCACCGCAGAACCGCCAGACGCGGATACGAGCGTCGGGGATAGCATCGCCTATCACTCCCGCACCGGTAAGCACGACATCCTGCTGTTTGACTGGCAGTGCTACATGGACTTCGCCGACCGCCATTGGGGGAATCCTGAGTAAGCAACGCCACCGATACTTTTCTCATGCTCCGCTATATTACCCGCCAATGTGATCTGGTTGATTTCGACGATGTAAATGTCAGCGCCTGGCCGGATGACATCGTCTATCTTGATCTGTTTCACCCTAAGAAGGACGAGGAACTGCGCGCTGAGAAATGGCTCGGTCACACGCTTCCGACTCGGGAGGAAATGTTGGAGATTGAGGAATCCAGCCGTCTCTATGTCGAGCGCGGCGTCTTGTATATGACGGCATCCGTGCCCGTCGGATTGGAGACCTCAGCGCCGGACACCGCCGCAGTGAGCTTCGTCATCAGTGAGCGCGCGCTCGTCGTCGTGCGTTATGATAATCCACTGCCGTTCCGCCAGATTCAGGATCAGGTGCGCCGTCTCTGCCCCGCACCGTTGACCACGGACGCCGTCTTCTTCCTCCTCATGGAGCGCGTGGTGGGCAGAGTCGCGGATGCCTTGCAGAACGTTGAAGCTGAGCTGAAGAAGGTGTCCCGGAACATTTTCAGCATTGATCCGAATAAAGCGGACGGCGGAGGCACGCAGTGTGATTTGAATGAAGTGGTCAAACTGCTGGGCCGCAGCAATAACCTCGTGGCCAGTCTTCGGGAGTCCCTTGTCACCGTCTCCCGCATGATGCAGTTCTTTATTCACAACGCTGGCACCTGGATGAATGGCGAAGTGGCCAACCAGTTCCGCAGCATTATGCGGGATGTGAAATCACTCGATGACTACGCCAGCCAACAGACGCAGCAGATGAACTTCCTGCTGGATTCCAGCCTCGGTCTGATCAATATCCAGCAGAACCAGATCATGAAGATCTTCACCATGCTCAGCGTCATCTTCATGCCGCCGACGCTCATCGCCGGTATCTACGGCATGAACTTCAAGCACATGCCCGAGCTGGAAGAACCCGCCGCGTATCCCCTGACCTGGGCCGCCATGATCCTCTGCGCCGTGCTGCCTGTGTTCTACTTTAAGTGGAAGAAGATGCTTTGAGCTTTCTACAAAAGCCGCCGTGCATTCCGCAGTCCGTCAGCCGTGATCACGCTGGATCTCGATGCGACGAGGAAGTCCAGATGGTTCTGCCATTGCAGGGGCCGCAGTGCCGCCAAGCCATAGGAGCGCATGGTGTAAGCACAATCCGCGATCTCCCAGCCGAAGTCGCTGTGACGGTTCCGATAGGCCAGGCGGTGCAGCCACGCGCCGTGCTCATCTTTGCGCCAGAGCGCGGGGTCATTGCCAGGGATGATTTGGGCAGACTGCCAGACGCGGTCAATCACTTCCCGATCATAGCCGCTCTCCGGTTCCATGACCGGGAGTTCCTCTGAAGCCGATTCTGTTTCCGTTTCCAGCACGCATGACCAAGACACCACGGCGTGCGTTTTTCAAAGACTCTTTCCCATGAAACGCTGTAGTAGCCGACGTGAGGAGGCTCTGAAGTTAGGTGATGACGGTAAGGCCAGAGGAGAACGACCATCGTTACTTGTTCGTGTGGCTAGCGGCACGAACAAGTAGCGACTGAATTGCTTCAAGCCTTGAACCTCCTTAGATGACTTCAGAGCCTCCTCACGTCGGCTGCTACATCAGGCGCTGATCAAGCCAAGTTCCAATAAGTCTCCCAATCCTCCGGCGTGTCCGGCGTCTCCAATCCGTGGGCGATCCGGCCTTCGTTCTCCGGCAGGAAGACGGTGCTCGTGCCATAGACCATGATGAGGTCCTGCGAGCTGGCACATCGGATCGCGTGAGCCACGCCTGAAGGAATGACGACGCCGACATTGTTCTCACTGCAGAGGTCATCACCCTCGATGATGAAGCGCATCTTCTTGCGCGGCATCCCGACGCGTTCATCAATGAGGAACATCTCACAGATGCCCTGAATGAAGAACATCACGTCCCACTGCTCCTTGTCATAAGGGCGCGCGGCGTAATTCGTCGGCTCATTCACGAAGAGTTTCTTGAACCAGGCATCAGGCGTCGTGCCTTCAGGAATGTGCGGTGGATGGATGTGGAAGCCCTTGCTGGTGCCCGCGAACATCTTCGCCGTGGCCCACTGTTTCGGCCAGAGACCGATCTTGCCGAGCAAGGCCTGATCCTCACGCGCGAACTCACTGAAGTAACCGCGATACCGCTGGTGGAAGACCTTACGATGAAACACTTCCACGCCCGGAATGGCCACCTCTGCGGGGATGCTGCCGACAAGTTCCTTCGCCTCCACGCGGCCTATTTCCTGCAATCGTTCTCCTAGGGATGCTGCGGAGTAGTCGCGGGTTTGCAGGGCACTGCGGGCCACATTGCCGAGGCCGCGCCAGAGATCTTTGTTTTGTTCAGCCATGATGAGATTGAGGTGAACGTCATCATGGATGCCGCGCCTGCGTTGTGCAACCGCCGTATAAATGAGGGCTTGCCAAAGACGTGGATTTTGTTGTCTCATCTGCGCATGACCATCCGACCGCTTCTCAACCTGCTGCTCTTCACCACTTCGTTGTCTTTAGCCCAGGCCGCGCATGACCAACTCGTCTATATCGGCACTTACTCTGGCGATAACAAAGCCAAGGTCGTGAGCCAAGGCATCTACGTTTACGGCTTCGATTCCAAGACTGGTCAACTGGAGCCGATGGGCCTCGCGAGTGAGGCGAAGCACCCGAGCTTCGTCGCCATCGCGCCGGACAAGAAACATCTCTACGCTGTTTCGGAAGCGAACAATACCCTGAGCGCGTTCTCGATTGATCAAACGACGGGTAAGCTCACGCTGCTCAACAGCCAGTCCTCCCAAGGCAGCGGCCCCTGCCATGTCGCCATTGATGCCACGGGGAAGGTCGCCTTGGTGTCGAACTACGGCAGCGGTCACGTCACCTCATTCCTCATCAAGGACGATGGCTCACTGGCTGATGCCGCCTCCACCTTCCTTCAAGGCCCAGCCTCCAAGGTGCATCCCGGCAATCAGGAAGGACCGCACGCGCACTCCATGCACTTTGATAAGGCCAACAAGTTCGCCTTCGCATGCGACCTCGGTTGCGATAAAATCTTCCTCTACAACGTGGATCACGCGACGGCGAAGCTCACGCCGCGTGATCCTGCGTTCGTCAGCACGCCGCCCGGCAGCGGCCCGCGCCACTTCGCTTTCCATCCGAATGGGAAGTTTGCCTGGACCAATGATGAGATCGCCTGCGCCGTGACGGGCTTCACTTATGATGCGGACAAAGGCGAGCTGACTCAGACGGAGACGCTTTCTACCTTGCCTCCCGGAGTCGCCGTGAATCCGAAATTCTCTACCGCCGAGGTCCAGGTGCACCCGAATGGAAAGTTCCTTTACGTGTCCAATCGCGCTCATGACACCATCGCGTGCTACGCCATTAATGAGGCCACCGGGAAGCTAACCTACATTGAGAACGCGCCGAGCATTGTTCAAGTTCCGAGAAACTTCGGCATCGACCCGACGGGTCAATGGCTCATCACCGCTGGGCAGAATTCATCAAACATCGCCGTCTTCGCCATTGATCAAACGACCGGCAAGATCAAGCCCACAGGGCAGGTGCTGGATGTCGGCTCGCCGGTCTGCGTGAAGTTCCTGAAGTTATAGGAACGCGGAGCTTTAGCTCGCAAAGATATTCTGATGCGTCCTGAAGGCCGCGCTCCTTATAAAATCTGCTTGCTCACCTGCCTGCTCTCTGGCTTTAAGACGCATCACTGCATCCTCTTCAGACTATCAACTGCTCGACAGCGGCGGCTTTCAGAAACTCGAACGCTTCGGGAACGTCGTGCTCGCCCGTCCCTGTGCCCAAGCGGTTTGGAAGCCCGCCTTGCCCGCTGCGGAATGGCGGAAGGCCACCGCGACCTTCTTCCGTGATGGCGGCAACAAATGGCACGGTCGTGAGAAGTTGCCACCTACTTGGACCATCGCCGTGGATGGCACGAAGTTCCAACTGAGCAGCACGGACTTCGGGCACCTCGGCATCTTCCCTGAGCAGCGGGATCAATGGCGACGCATCGCCGAGGAATGCGCCGCTTTTCGGAAGAAGCATCACCGCGCTCCGAAGGTGATGAACCTCTTCGCCTACTCCGGTGGCAGCACGCTCGCCGCTGCCCGCGCGGGGGCTGAGGTCTGCCATGTGGACGCTTCCAAGGGCATGGTCGATTGGGCCCGCAAGAACGCCGCCTTGAACCAGCTCGAAGACAAGCCCATCCGTTGGATCGTGGATGACGTGACCAAGTTCCTCGAACGCGAACTGCGTCGGGAGAATAAGTATGATCTGCTCATCCTCGACCCGCCCAGTTACGGTCGCGGCGCGAAAGGTGAAGTCTTCAAAATCGAAAGCGATCTGCCCAATCTTTTAGCCCTTTTGCAGAAGCTCCTTAGCGATCAACCGCTCGGCGTCCTGCTTTCCTGCCACACGCCAGAACTGACGCCCATCTCTTTGCATCACCTCATGCAGCAAGCCTTCAGCGATCAAGGCGGCAGGATTGATCAAGGCGAAATGCAGCTTCGCGGAGCTGATGATACCCTGCCCGTGCCGAGCGGAAGCTTTAGCTGGTGGGTGCGTTAGGCCGCATTCTTCTCCGCCCGCTTCCGCACGACTACGGGAGGACGTTCGCCCTTCACCACGGCTTCCGTCAGCGTTACGCTGCGGACATCACGACGGCTTGGAATGTCATACATGACATCCAGCATCATGCGTTCGAGGATGCTGCGAAGGCCACGCGCGCCTGTGCCGCGTTTCAGCGCTTCTTTGGCGATGGCATACAGCGCATCCTTTTGCACGGCCAGTTCCACACCATCCATGCTGAGGAGCTTCGCGTATTGCTTGATGATGGCGTTCTTTGGCTCGGTAAGCACGCGAACGAGTTCGTCTTCGCTGAGCTGTTCCATCGGCACCACGACGGGCAGACGCCCGATGAATTCGGGGATTAAACCAAAGCCGAGCAGGTCTTCCGGTTGCACGTCTTTCTTCAGTTCATCATCGGTCAGCTCCTTCTGCACGTTCTCGGCTTCATTGCCAAAGCCCATGACTTTATGGCCCCGCCGACGCTTCATGAACTGCTCCAGTCCGGTGAATGCGCCACCGCAGATGAAGAGGATGTTCTCCGTGTTGACCTGAATATATTCTTGCTGGGGATGCTTGCGTCCACCCTGCGGCGGCACGTTGCAGATGGTGCCTTCGAGGATCTTCAGCAG
>JANYJH010000125.1 GCA_025361865.1 Phragmitibacter sp. | reverse complement strand
GGTAAAGAAGCGAATGAACTCGGCGCTATGTTCACCATCGCCGTCTGCTCCATGTGGCCCACGGTGCTCAACACCGCTGTCGGCGTGCGTGCGGTGCCACAGGATTACATCAACGTCGCCAAGGTGTTGAAGCTCTCCTGGATCAAGACACTGTGGAAGATCCATCTGCCCGCGACCCTGCCCTACATGTTCACAGGCTATCGCCTGAGCCTTGGGATTGCTTGGCTGGTCATCGTCGCCGTGGAGATGCTCACAGGCCGCATCGGGATCGGGAACTTCCTTTGGAACGAATACAACAACGGTCTCTACACCAGCATCATCCTTTGCATCATCACCATCGGGGCTGTGGGCTACCTGCTGGATCGCCTGATGAGCGTCGTGGAAAGCAAACTCAAATCTGTATAAAACGATGAGATCTCACGCAAAGGCACAAAGCCGCAAAGGTTTCACTGAATTGAAGGGGGCCTTAGTTCAGAACGGAAGGCTCTTCATCAAGACCATTGGCAACCCTCTTGATGCCGTTCTTGATGAGGCGCTCACCGAAGTTGATCAGAAGCCCAAGTTTCCGATCTGTGACGCGAAGATAAGTGAGGAGCTGCTTGGAGTGAACAGGGTGAAGGGCTTCGATACTTTTCAGTTCAATGATGACTTTATCTTCAACGATCAAGTCGGCACGAAAACCTTCTTCAAAGCGCAAGCTTCCCCAGACGATGGGAACCGGAACCTGTCTTTCCACGGAAAGCCCGGCTTCTCGCAATTCATGAGCAAGAATCACTTCATACACGGTTTCCAAGAGTCCCGGTCCCATTTTCTGATGCAAGTGGTAAGCCGCATTCACGACTATTTTGGCTATTTCATTCTCAGTCATGTGCAAAAACTAATACCTCTGTCGCTCGCAGTTCAACCTCAACCTTTGCGTCTTTGCGCCTTTGCGTGAGACCCCATATTGCCATGCCTTACTTAGAACTTAAAAACGTCTCCAAAGGTTACGGTCCGAAGGGCTCGCGTAACGAGGTCTTGAACCAGATCAACCTGTCCGTCGAAGAGGGTGAATTCGTCGCCATCATCGGGTATTCGGGATCGGGAAAGTCATCGCTGATCAATATGATCGCGGGCCTCACCAAGCCTGATGAAGGCGAGGTCTTGCTGGAAGGTAAAGCCATTTCCGGTCCTGGTCCTGATCGTGGATTGATCTTCCAGAACTACTCCTTGTTACCGTGGCTCACGGTGCACGAGAACATCGCTCTCGCAGTGGATGAAGTATTCAAGAGCTGGCCCAAGCAGCAGCGCAAAGAGCACATCGAAAAGTATATCGCGATGGTGAAACTGAGTCATGCGGCCACCAAGTTTCCCAGGGAACTTTCCGGCGGCATGAGACAGCGCGTGGCGGTGGCGCGTGCGCTCGCGATGGACTCGCGAGTTCTCCTGCTGGATGAGCCTTTGAGCGCGCTTGATGCCCTCACACGAGCCACGCTTCAGGACGACATTAGTGACATCTGGCAGCGCACGCGGAAGACCGTCATTTGGATCACTAACGATCCTGATGAAGCTATTCTGCTCGCGGATCGCGTGATCCCTTTGCTACCGACAGCGCCAGCCACCTTGGGTCAATCCATCGCGATTCCTCTGGCACGACCTCGGGATCGGAACGCCATCAATCATGATGCGCAATTCAAAGCGCTGCGCACCGAACTCATCACGAAGCTGCTCGACTCCAAAGGCAAGAACCGCCTCGTCATTTCCAAAAAACTTACGCTGCCAGACATCCTCCCCGAAGACCTGAACACCGTGAACACCCTGCAATTCTTTAACCGTCATGGGCCACGACGGAGATCCGATGATCAACGTGAAAATGTGGAGGTAATCTCATGAGTGCGCAGAACAAATACATGCTGGAACTGGACAGGCTTTCTAAAGCCTACCCCACGCCTCAGGGCGGGCAGTCCGTGATCGTGAAGAGCTTCAGTCTGAAGCTGGAAGTCGGTGAATTTGTCACCGTCATCGGCCACTCCGGCTGTGGGAAGAGCACCGTGCTCTCGATGGTTGCAGGTCTCAGTGAAGCCACGAGCGGGAACATCATTCTCGGTGGTCGTGAATCCACACAAGCCGGTCCTGATCGCGGCATTGTATTCCAGTCGCCCTGCCTGCTCCCGTGGATGACCGCTTATGAAAATGTGATGCTGGGAGTGAATCAGGTTTACTTTACGGCAAGCAAAGCTGAGCGCCGACAGATGGCGGAGTATTACCTCACCATCGTGGGCCTTGGCGAGTCCATGCATAAGCGCCCCAGCGAGCTTTCCCAAGGCATGAGACAGCGTGTTGGCATCGCCCGAGCCTTCGCTTTGCAGCCGAAGATGCTGCTCTTGGACGAGCCCTTTGGAATGCTGGATTCACTCACGCGCTATGAGCTGCAACAAGTGCTGCTGGAGCTATGGAGACGCAACAAGATCACCACGATGATGATCACTCACGATGTGGATGAAGCGCTCTATCTCAGTGATCGCATCGTCATGATGACGGATGGCCCCGAGGCAGAAATCGGCGACATCATGCGCGTCCCATTTGAACGGCCGCGTGACCGAAAATCAGTCATGGAAGACCCCAGATACTACGAGCTGCGTGAGCAACTCATGGGCTTCCTGAATGACCGTTCCCATCTTCGTCCGAGCCGTGATCCTAGCTTTAAGCCATCGCCTGATCTCGCTGCAGAAATTTCTAGCCATCACCTGTCATCGTTAAAGACGACATCGGCCTGAATGCAATGAACCCCCTCAACAACACCAAACTACAGACATCTATGAAAGTAAAATCGCTAACATGCCTCCTTGCTGCGGTATCGTTCACGGCCTTTGCCGGAGCGCCCGCTAGCAAGACTCCCACACCTGTGCAGCCCGCCGTTGAAGAGAACCCGCTCTCCTTCTTCGATGGTAAGCTGGTTTTCGATGTTCAGGAACGCATCCGTTTTGAATACCGTGAAAACAACTTCGACTTCAACAGCAAGATCAAGTCCGTCACCGACGACTCTTGGTGGCTGCAACGCGCCCGCATCGGCATGAAGCTCGCGCCGACGGATTGGTTCACCTTCTACGTTCAGGGTCAAAGTTCGTTCGAGCTTGATTCCGACCGTCCGAATACACCGGGCGCGCTCGGTTCCGAAGGGGATGACGCCATTGATCTTCGTCAGGCTTATATCAAGCTCGGCAAGAAGGATTTTAACGTCACGATCGGTCGTCAGCTCCTCAGTTACGGTGACGAGCGGCTCGTCGGCTCCTTTGATTGGAATAACTTTGGTCGCAGCTTTGACGCGGTGAAAGTTCACTACGGCACGGACAAGTGGAGCCTCGAAGGCTTTGCCTCATCTGTGGTGGTGATCAACAAGGATAAGTTCAATGAGAGCGATCTCTTTGACGGCAACAACACCGGACGCGGCCAGATTTTCAGCGGTCTCTACTTCAGCACCACGCTCGTTCCCGTGCAGGTCACTGACTTGTATGCATTTGAGCTGCATGAAGAAGGCAAGGCTGGTGATACGGATTTCGTAACTCTCGGCACCCGCATGAAGGGTGATGCAAAGAAGCTCAAGGGCTTCGATTACGAAACGGAAATGGCTGTGCAGTTTGGCACTGTCAAAGGCAAAGACCTCAATGCCTTCGCAGGCCACTGGGGCACTGGCTACAACTGGCTCGACTGCGCGATGAAGCCGCGCATCGGTGTTGAATACAACTACGCCACTGGCGACAGCAACGCGAAGGATGGCAAAGTCGGAACGTTCCAAAACCTCTTCCCGACCAATCACCTGTTCTACGGATACATGGACGCCTTCTCATGGCAGAACATCCATAATCCCGCGATCACCTTCTCCTTACAGCCCACGAAGAAGCTGTCCGTGAAACTGGACTACCACTTCTTCTGGGCCGCTGATACGCATGATTCCTGGTATCGCGCGAACGGTGTCACTGCCGTGCGTCCGATCAATGCCAACGCGAACAGCTACGAAGGTTCTGAAGTGGACCTCACGCTTAAATACAAGGCTACGAAGAACCTCACTCTTCAGACAGGCTACAGCCACTTCTTTGCTGGCAGTTACCTGAAAGACACTGGCGCTCATAGCGACGCGGACTTCGCTTATGCGATGGCCACACTTGAGTTCTAATTCATTCTCTATTCTTGGTTGAATGACTTGCCAGGCGGCGCGTGTCGCCTGGCATATTTTGAGAGTAACCCAGGCCAGAAGCCTGCGCTCCATAGATGAGAACCATTCATCATTATTCTGAAAAATAAGACAAAGCATTTATGCATGATTTGGCGGGGCTGGCACACGAATTGCAATACTAAACAAGCGTATGAAGGCCCGATCCAATAGTTCTGCCAAAGCCCGCCCGCCCTTGCTCAAGAAGGTTCGCATTGGTTACGTCGCCCTAGTGGATTCCGCTCCGCTGTTTGTCGCAGATGAGCTGGGCATGTTCGCAAAACATGGTGTGGAGGTGGAGTTGAGTCACGAAGTGGGCTGGGCCACGATCCGTGAAAAGATTCTCTACCATCAGTTGGATGCAGCCCATGCGGTGGCTGGGCTTGCCCTGTCCATGCGGCTCGGGCTTGATGGGATCGCTTGCCGCACCATCGCGCCTTTTGTGTTTAATCTGCACGGCAACGCTATCACGCTGGGCATGGACTTATGGCGTCGTGGTGTGCGTGATGCCCTCACGCTTCACAAGCTAATCCGCAGCACGCCACAGAGATTGTTCACTTTTGGCGTCGTCGCCAAGGTGTCTGCGCATAACTTTCTGATGAGGCGCTGGCTGATCGCTGGTGGTATTGATCCCGATAAGGATGTCCGCCTGGTCGTGCTGCCTCCGACCCAGATGGTGGGCTCGCTGAGCGCCGGATTGATTGACGGTTACTGTGTTGGTGAGCCCTGGAATTCCTCGGCGGTGGCACATGGCATCGGCTGGTGCCCGGCTATTAGTGAGGACTTGGCGATGGGGCATCCCGAGAAGGTGCTGCTTAGCACGGAAGACTTTGCTGAGGCTCATCCGCAGGAGCTGCGCTCCACTATCGCGGCACTCTACGAAGCCTGTGAGTTCTGTGATCGGCCAGAGAATCGTCAGCAAGTCGTGGAGATTCTTTACAGTTGCTGCGGGATGCGAGTGGACCGCGAAGCCCTGCGACATTCCTTGGTCGGGCCGTTCGATGATGGCATGGCCAAACGCCGGGATGTGGAGACTTTTCACATCTTCCATCGGCGCAATGCGAACGAACCCAGCCGCGATAAAGGGCAGTGGCTTCTTCGTGAGTTCATCGCGCACGGCCTTATTCCGCCTGGGCTGGAGCCTTCTGCTAAGCAGGCTCTCACTGACTGCTGGCGTGGCGATCTTTATCATCAGGCCGTTGATCAACAATCTGCGCTCAATAGTAAATCGGCCCGGAAATCCCAGCCCGAACTTGTTAACCGATGAGTCTCCGAATGTGGCTCCACTTCTTCTTTGAATCATGATCACCGTTCCTCTCATCCCTGAATCCGCCCCTTTCAATACCGAGCAACGCGCTTGGTTGAACGGCTTCCTCGCTGGTTTGTTGAGCAAGGGAGAAGTCGGCGCATCGCCCACGGGATCAGGCTCCGCAGAAGCCAAGCCGTCTTTGTTAATCACCTTCGGAAGCCAGAGCGGCAACTCAGAAACGCTCGCTAAGAAGCTCGGCAAAGAAGCCGCGAATCGTGGCTTCACACCGAAAGTGGCGGGTCTGGATAATGTGCAAGCCAGCGACTTCACGGCCTCTGGAAATGTGCTGCTCATCACGAGCACTTGGGGTGAGGGAGACATGCCGGACAACGCGGTCAGCTTCTGGGAAACGCTCACTAACAATGGCTCCTCGCCCCAGTTCACGGGTGTCAGATATTCCGTTTTGGCGTTGGGCGATATGAACTACGGCGATACTTTCTGCCTCGCGGGTCGTAAGCTAGATGAACGCTTGG
>JANYJH010000121.1 GCA_025361865.1 Phragmitibacter sp. | reverse complement strand
CCAGCGGCCAGATTCTACGGGCTGGGCATCGTTCTTATCCGGCGTTCAGCGACGGCGTTCTTTATGCCCGTGATGGCAAGGAAATGGTCGCGGTGGATTTGAAGAAGTGAATGGGAGCGCGACTCTCCGTAGTCGCTTCATTGTCCGTGATATAAAAAGAGCATGAGCGACTACGGAGTGTCGCCCCCCCATTGCTACAGACCCGTCACGACCTTTGCCGTGCCATCAAGGATCTCCACGCGGAAGTCTTTGACCTCTCCGGCATCTCTTGTGACGAGGACACTCACGACATGTTTTCCGGCACTGAGATTGAGCATCAGTTCTTCCGTCAGTTCCTTGATTTCCTTATCATCGACGCACACAACGATGCCCTTCACGGTGCTGAGCTTCAGCTTCACCAGGCCCGCCGCATCCATCTGAAGATCACACTGGGCGATCTTCGGGAACCACGGATACATCTTGGCGGAAACCGTGGCTTCAGCCAGTGGCAGCGCGCCGTTCACCGTGCTGTAACCGAGGCTCCAGGGGAACGGATGCGTGCGGTCATTCAAGGCGAACAATCCGACGTGGCGGACGTGATCGACATCTGGCTGCTCCATGGCTCCCATGACGCGCCAGGAGCGGATGTAGCGGTTTGGCTTGATCTTGTAATCGCCTTCCTTGCCCAGTTCGGAAAGGAAGCGGACGAGGTCCACGAACTCATCTTCGCGAAGGCTCGCGGTGAGACCGGGCGGCATCATGGAGACAGGGCTCGTGGTGCGTTGGGCGATGTTCGCTTTGGCGAGTTTATGCAGGCCGTTGGCGGCATCGCGCAGCACGAGTTCATCGGCTCCATCTTGAGCGATCATGCCCGCCATGACCTGACCGTCTTTCATGTTCACCATCGTCATGTTGTAGCCTTCTTTGATCTTCTTTGAGGGCTCAAGAATGGACTCAATGATGTAGTCCACAGGCGCTGCGGAACCGAGGCTGACGATGTTCGGTCCAAGGAGTCCACCGGCATCCCCGATGGCGTGGCAACTGAAGCAGAGCAACTGCTGCCGGCGGAAGACCAACTCACCGCGTGCGGGATCACCTTGCGTTTGAACCTTCGTGACCAGCGTCTGCATGGCTTCGGGAGTGAGCGCTTGGTTCATCTGTTTGATCGCGCCAGATTTCTCCAAGGCCGCGAGCAGATCGCCTTTGATGCCGCGTGAGGAGACGATGCGGATGGCTTCGACAGCCACAGCTTCGGGGATGGTCTTGCCAGTGAGTTCTTTGGCGAGCAAGTCGGGAAGCGTCTTGCTCTTGATGAAGGCAACGATGATCGGCTTGCCTTCAGCAGCGGACTTTGCGGAAGAAAGAAACTCCACGGCGTGCTTCGCGGCCAAGGGCGGCGCGAGTTCTGACAAACTATTGATGGCGAGAATGCGGGTCGCGGCAGGATGGTCAGCACCGGTGAGCTGCACGAACAAGTCGCGCGTCTTCGGGCCACCGAGATAGGTGAGGCCACGGATGGACGATTGACGAATGACCGGGCTGGCATCGCCTTGGGAAGCCCATTTCGCGAGCTGTTCGCGAGCGGTCTCTTGCTTCCAGAGGCCAGCTAGAACGGCTGCGCGTGAGGTGATTTCCTGATCGGTGCTCCCAAGCAATTTCACGACGGCATCGGCTGTGCCAGTTTCGGGCTTCGCGTCCCGCTGTCCGGCCTTGATGAGCGCGTCGAGCATTCCGTGAATGTAAGGCGTTTTGTCATCGTGGCTCAAGGCGAGCTTCAAAAGATCGTCGAGTTGCTTTGGCATCGCTACATCGCCAATCATGCCGAGCACGGCGGCGGTGTCTTCAGGCGAGAGCTTCCCTGCGATCAACGAATCCAGCAACGGCTGTAACGCCTCTGGCTTGCCTGTAGCCTTGAGCGCATAGACGAGATGCTTGGGGTTGTTGTTGAGCTTGATGCCGCCTTTAAGGAAGACGGGGAGCCACACATCGGCCTGCTCACGGGCGGTGAGGTCGAGGAGGAAATCTATGTTGTTGTCCACGTCCTTGTCGAGCGCCTTCAAAGCCAACTCAAAGGCTTCAGGCTTGGACATGAGATTGAGACAAGCGACGGCCCAGAGGCGGACTTGCGGGTGTTCGTCAGCGATGGCTTTGCTGAGGAGCTTCAGTGCGTCGGGTGTGTCATTGAGATGCTGCGAAAGGATGCGGAGGGCAGCGGCGCGGATGTGGTGGTCGGGCATTTTCAATAATGTAGCAATCAAATCCGCATTCGGTCGGTTTGTCGTTTCGCCGAGCCAAGCCATTTCAAGGCCGAACTCCATATTGCCAGTGATGTGTTTTGCGTTGGGTTTACCCGTGTCGGTGGAAAGGATCATCGCTGTCGAATACGCAAGCCATTCCTGAGTGTTCGTTGCCCATTCTTGCGCGTGGTTTTGATCCGCGCCTTTTGTCAGTGTGCGATCACGCATTTCGCGCTTCGCAAAAAGACGATCCCATCGGCGATTACTTCTGAGTTGTTTGAGCAGCCCGCTGACATCCATCTTGGCAAAATCAGGATTCACGCTCAAGGGCCGTCCCTTCACGGAAAGCCTCCAGATGCGGCCATGAACGTGATCGCGACGGGGATCGCGAAAGTCCACTTCGCCATGCTGGATGATGGGGTTATACCAGTCCGCGATGTAGAGCGCGCCATCGGGGCCGGTGCGAACGTCAATCGGACGGAAGCCGCCGTGCTTGGAGGCCATGACGTCTTCGAGCTGTTTGCTGACGTAGCCAGAACCGCTCTCGGTGAGCTTGAAGCGGTTGATGCGGTTGCCTCGGAAGTCGCAGGTGACGAAGGTGCCCTGCCAGTCATCAGGGAAATGCGGCTCATCAATGATCTCAAGGCCCGCCTGCTTCGGCTGGCCGGGATTGAGTCCGTCAATGAGGCGCTTTGCTCCTGGCGAGGAGACGAATACGGCCTGCGGGAAAGCGAAGTTGATGCCGCCACTGCCTGCGCCGTCGGTGAGGAAGGATTGACCCCAGCGGTCAAACTCGCGTCCCCAGGAGTTGACGAGTCCTTTGCAGAAGACATCTGCTTTGCGCGTCTCAGGACGGAACTCCCAGACACCGCCGCCCATGAGGCGCTTGACTCCCCAAGGGGTTTCCAAATGGCTGTGAATGTAGATGCTCTGATTGAAGCTCAACATGCCTTCCGGAGTGAAACGGAACGTGTGAACCAAATGATGCGTGTCCTCCGTGCCGAAGCCACTGAGCACCGTCTGGCGTGTGTCCGCTTTGCCATCGCCATCAGTGTCTTTGAGGAAAAGAATCTCCGTGGAGTTGGCCACATAACAGCCGCCATCGGCAGGCATCAGCGCGGTGGGAATGCGCAGGCCATCGGCAAAGACGGTCGCTTTGTCCGCCTTGCCCGCGTGCTTCGTGTCTTCCAAGACGACGACCTGATCCACGGTTTCATCACCTGGTTTGATCTGCGGATAAGTGGTGCTGCTGACAACCCAGAGGCGACCTTGAGCATCCCAGTTCATCTGCACCGGCTTGCGGATCATCGGATCGCTGGCCCAGAGATTGATCTCGAAGCCTTCAGGAATGATGAACCCAGCCTGCTCGGCATCAGGCGAAGCATCAGGGACATCGGCGAGGGTTTTCGGTTGCGAGGTAGCGGCAAAGGAGGTCGCGCTAAGAGTGGCGAACGTCAGGAGTGGGAGAAGCTTCATGGGAGAAAAGGGGCAGTGCGTCAGAGATCGTGCGTCAAGGCTCAAGGGAGTTTCTTCTTGGAGAGGAGGGCCGTTTTGAGCTCCGTGATTTTCTTGTCTTGAGCTTCTACCAAAGTATCAAACTGCTCGATCTCCGCTCCGTTTCGTCCCTGCTCATGTTTGCGGAAGCCGAAGAGATACGTCTCGTTTTCCGGTCTCCAGCGATCAAAGAAGAGCGCATCTTTCTTAATGACCTCTCTGCGCAAAGCCTCCGTCTCCGCGCTGGCGAAGGCGGGTTTGCCGAGGCCGAGTCCTTCCGCAACCTTCGCGGCCCAGATCAAATAACCGGCTTCACCGTAATGAAGACCGTTGTCCGTGAGAGGCTGCATGGGGCGTTCTTTCTTCGCGCCGCCCATCAGCTCGAAGGTGTCCACGAAGGCTGCGTTTTGCTTGGCCGCGAACTCCTTCAAGGCATCGCGCAGGGCGAGGAGATTAGCGTTGGCCTGAGCCATATCTGGCAAGGGCGCGCCCAAGTTTTCAAACGGCGGTGGCGCGATGATGGCGATGCGGACATTCGGATTAGTTGTGCGCGCGAGGTCCAGCAGGGCACGGTAGCCCGTGATGAACTCGGGCAGCTTCGCCAGCCCTTCAAAGGCCAAGTCCGCGCCGTAGCAGGTGATGAGGACATTGGGCTTGAGGA
Source organism: Phragmitibacter sp. (assembly GCA_025361865.1). GTDB lineage: Bacteria > Verrucomicrobiota > Verrucomicrobiia > Verrucomicrobiales > Verrucomicrobiaceae > JANYJH01. The sequence continues at coordinate 7,617 of JANYJH010000121.1, read as the reverse complement.
ACTCCAGATGCTTCGTCAAACGGGTGATCCCTTCCTCCGGCGGGCCGAAGTAGGAGCGCGCATGGCCGAAGACCGTATCCCCACTCCAGCCGAGATTGCGCACGTTGATCGGCTTCTCTCCAACGGCTAAAGTGAGCGCGGTTTCCAGCGCCCCATACTTCTGCTCCCGTTCGATGATGGTCCCGCCGAGCAGCACGATGCGGTCATTCGGTTTGAACTCGATCTTCGGCTTCGCGGTTTGTGCGAGCAGTGAAGAGCAGGGCAGTAGCAGGGCGATGAGACGGGCGATGGATTTCATGAAGGAGGCTGCGGGCGACTACTCTATAAGGGCTCCAGCGGCTTTTCTATCGGAAGTTTACAGAGTGAAGGCTGCTGAAGGCGGCGGGTCAAATGGTAGAAAATAACTCCGAAGGCCACGCAGTTGATGACCGAGGTGACCAGGAGAACATCCCCCTGACTACCGGGAACACCGGGGATGCTGACGCGCTGCCCCTCGAAGCCATAGAAGAGCGTCTGATTCAGGTTCATCATGATCGCCATCGCGATGGTCACATCCACGGAGAGGACGCCGGAAGCACTCAGGAAGAAGACGATGAGCAGCGGTATGAAAAGATGGTTTTCATGGACGCCCGTATTGAGGAAGAAATAGGACAGGAAACCTAGGAGGCACCAGCCCAAGGTATGCAACACGCTGAGCGGGCTGCGCCATGCGCGGAAGAGGAGGAAGCCATAACTCAGAAGGAATGGGAGCCGATTCAGCGTGGTGAACAGTGCGGACGGACTGTTCATCGGGTGCGCGTGGCCAAACTTAAGCGGCCCGTGTTCATCTGGATTTAGGATCTCCATGATATGACTGATGATCCACTGCAAATTCAAAGCGAAGCCGCTCAGGAAATGGTTCTTGTAAGAGGTATTGATCAGCGAGTGATAAATGGGCTGCGGCTGGTAAATGAAGAAAATGGGGGCCAGCACCGCTAGAGCGGGAAGGGCGCATCGGCGGCCTAGCATGAGCCAATCTGCCCGTGAGCGGACGTTGCTGATGAATACGCGGAGGCAATGCATGGCGAGGAAGGGGCCGATGATGACGGGCTGCCATTTGATCATGCAGGCTAGGGAGTAAAGGATCGCGAAGAGTTCATAGCGGCCTTTCGCCAATGCCCAGAAAGCCCCTAGTAGGAACGGCGCGAAATAGATGTCCACATAGCCGAGCGAGGTCGCGCCGATGACGAGGCTCATATAAAAAAAGATGGCCAGAGCGAAGTTCCGCGTGAGGTGACCAAAGAGGCAGGTGGTGCCGACTAATACGACGAGGATGGAAAATTTAATGGAGATCAAGCCATCGAATCCGAGTCTCATGCCCATGCTGTAAAACCGGGCGAGCAGCCATGAACACAGCGGCGGATAGTCCATGTTCAGCGAGCTGTAACCCTTCACGGCACCCTTGAGCTTGATGGTCTCCGCCCATTTCAAAAAGATGGGAACGTCAGAAGTTCCGGGGTGGTGCATCAGGACCAGACCCATGACGACCAGCAGTAGTGCGATGCAGATTCGCAATGCGGTAGAGGGGCTGTCTGAGCAGGGTGAATTCATGGAGGGGAAGACAATGAACTTTAGATAATTTCCTCAGGATGAGTTATATCAGATTGATTTTAGCCGTTCAATATTTGCTTCAATGCTGAAAAAGCACCCCCATCCCCATGCTGGGATTTCATCTTATGCCGCCTCGTGAGTGAGGCACCATTAGGCGGAAGGGAATCCTTGCCTGCTACGGATGCTCTCACTATGCTGGGGTCATGCCTGAGGAAACTCCCGCCCACCCTCCGAAGAGGGCCTTGATCACGGTCAAAGGTCTGCTAGTTCTGTTCGCGGGCATGTTTCTCCTGTTCGGGGGCTTGATCTGGGGTGCGCAGTGGTTCCTGATGAAAACGGGCGGGGACTTGGTGGCTAATGCGACGCAGGCCTTTGAGCAACTCTTCAAACTGACTCCGCAGCTCACGGTTCACAGCGGCTCTGTGGTCATGGAAAAGGCTTCCATCGCTGAGCTGGCGGTGACTCAGCGAAAAGTGAGGACCATCGTGAACTACAAGCAACAATGGCTGGGCAGCACGAAGGTTTTGATTGTTCAGGGGGACTTCATCGTGAAGGCGGGTTTTGATTTGAATCAATCTTTCCGGTTCTCTGTGGATCAGGGGACGCGGGAGGTCTCCGTTGATTTCGCCAAGCCCAAGATTCTCTCAACGGAATTCAAAGGAATGGACGTGCTCTTCTCCAGCGATGGCATCATCAATCATCTCAATCCCGAGGACTCAAAACAGGTTGTCCAACTGCTGTTGGCAGAAACGAAACTCCAGGCGCTGAACTCGGATATTCGCGAGGAGGCGATGCAGCAGGTTCAGCAACGGGTGAAGGATTTGCTGAGCACCAGCGCCAGCAAAATCAACGTGCATTTCCATGATGGAGCCCTACCTCCCGCCGCCATAGCGCTGCCGTGAAGTGGCTATTTGGTTGGGATGGCGGCTTAAAACGCTTAAAAGCGCCATTTAGGTGCGACAAAGGATTGTCAATTCTCGCCATCTAGGCTCTAATCGCTTTTCCCTAATTAGACGTAAAATGCGCGACGAAGCCAGTCCTACCAAGCACACCACCGGACCTCGACAGGTTCTAAGCGTTGTCGCATGGGGAATTTTCTCGCTGGCGCTTGGTTTGGTGCCTTCAATGGCTCGCGCTGGAGCGACGGTGAGTCTGGCGGAGGCGGAGGTTGCGAAGCGTCAGGCCAAGATTCAGGAAGCGCAGGCTCAGATCGTTGAAGCGAATCTTCTGCATGAGAAAGGCGATGAGGTCGAAGCCATGCGGCTCTATTTGCAGGCTTATGAATCCCTGCCGGACGCTCCTTTGGCGGCAGCCACCAAGAAAGCCGCTCGAGACGGATTCACCATCTCCGCCAACGTTCAGGCGAAAAAGCTGGCTGATGAAGCTCACTATGCGGACGCGCGAGCGCTGCTGGACAAGGTATTGGAACCCTCTTTCAATCCTGATGATGCCGCCACCAAGCGCTTGCTGAAGCAGTTTGATGACCCAGAGCGCTATCCACCTGCTCTCACGCCTGAGCACAAAGCAAATGTCTCCAAAGTAGAAGCGACGCTTACTGAGGCCGCTGGCTTCATGGACTTGGGTGACTTTGACAAAGCCACGGATAGATACGCGGACGTGCTTCGGATTGATAAATACAATTCGGCTGCCAGAAGGGGAATGGGAAAAGCTGATCAACGACGCGCTGTATACTTCACCACGGCCCGTGATCACATGCGGTCCAAGGCTCTGACGGAAGTCAGCAAGCAATGGGAAAGCCCCGTTCCGCAAATAGATGTCAGCGGGCAGTTCGGTGGGGCCAGCGAAGGCGGCGGCATCAATGGTGGTAAGGATGATTTGTTGACCAAGCTCAAGACCATCATCATTCCGGTGGTCGATCTTCAAGGGGCCAGCCTCGATGAAGTGGTAGAATTTCTGCGGATCAGAGCGCGTGATCTTGACCCTGCGAAGAAGGGTATTGGCATCGTGCTCAAGGCTTCAGACGACCTCCGTTCCAAAGCCATTACGCTTAATCTGACGCAGGCTCCCTTGATCGAAGTCCTGCGCTATGTGACGGAAATGAGCGGAACGGCCTATCGCCTCGATGGCTATGCGGTTACGATTGTTGGGCAGGCAGAGAAGTCGAATACGATGGTGACGAAGAGCTTCCGCGTGCCGCCGACTTTTATCCAGAACGCGCCGATTGCAGATGCGGCTGGTGGAGCTGGAGTTCCACCCGCAGACCCCTTCGCCAACAAGGGGGGGAAGGGCGCCGGAGCCACACAGGGTTTAGGCACAAGCACTCCGCTGAGAAGGCTCGGAGCCAAAGAGTTTCTGGAGTCTCAGGGCGTGATCTTTCCAGAAGGCTCAATGGCTGGATACAATGCGGCTACGAACGTTCTGTTCATCACTAATACCGTGGAGAATATCGGGCTTATTGAGACGTTGATTGATCAGGCGACCAGCCTCGCCCCACGTCAGGTGGAGATTCAAGTGAAGATGATTGAGATCAATCAGTCCCGACTGGAAGAACTGGGATTTGATTGGCTCATCGGTCAGTCCAACGTGCCCGGCACGAAGAACGTCTTTACGGGAGGCGGAACCATCGGAAACCAGCGTAACGGTAATTTCACCACCGCTGACTTTCCTATTGGTGATCCGAACGGTGATCCAGTGGGTCGAAACCCTCTCACATCAGGACTCCGTGGATCAGCGGATATTTTGAATAAGGCCACCATTGAAACCTTGATTGCGCAGAAAAACTTCAATACCTCAACGGCAACTGATACCCGTTCCCCTGGAACGTTTGCTCTGGCTGGCGTCTTTACCGATCCCCAGTTTCAGGGAATCGTGCGCGCTCTCTCGCAGAACAAAGGAGTGGATCTGATGGCCGCACCGATGGTCGTCACCAAGAGCGGCCAACGCGCGACCATCGTTACGGCCCGTGAATTGCGTTATCCCACGGAATTCACTCCTCCTCAGATACCGCAAACGTTTACCAGTAGGACTACTACAACCATCGTCAATGGAGTCCGAACCACCAGCACAGGCCGACAGGGAGCCATTCCTGTAACGCCCACGACCCCGACGGCCTTTGAAAAACGGGATGTCGGTATCACGCTCGAAGTGGAGCCTGTCATCAGTGAGAACAACCGCTCCATTGACATGAATCTCGCCCCGTCATCCGTCGAATTTGAAGGCTTCATTAACTACGGCATTCCTTTTACCAGTTCCGCTCCGGGACGGGGAAACTCGCGAACGAATTTTGTGATCCCCAATCCCATTTTGCAGCCCATTTTCCGCACGAACAAAGTCACGACTTCGGTCACGGTCTGGGATGGAAGCACCGTAGTGCTGGGTGGCGTGATCAGAGAAGACCGGACGGACATCAATGATAAAGTCCCTATGTTGGGCGACCTTCCCTTGGTCGGTCGTTCTTTCCAGAGCAAGGCCAGCCGGAGTGAGAAGAAGGCGATTATCTTCTTTGTTACGCCTCATATCATCGATCCTGCAGGCGTCCGTCTGAATCGTGCCTCCACTGCGGAGAGATAGGATGGGCTATGTGCCGCGCTTGTTGCCAAAGAGGTCAATGTGCAATCGGGAGCAGTAGCGCCAACCGCGCGCCTTGCACCACTCGACCACCTTTGGAGCAAGATGTTTCAATTCCTCCACGGTGCGACCTTCGGGCATGAGCAGAACTTTTTCAGGTGTCGGTTTGACCCCTGATTGCTGGATGAGTTCCTCAATGCTTACTAAATCCGCTTCACTCGAGATCACGAACTTGAGTTGAAAATCATAGGCGGCGCACCAAGCCCGAAGCGTCTCCGGCTGCCATCGCGTTGCCTCATGCCGTGCTATCCAAGCCACTCCGCCGTGCTCCAGGCTCGGCGTTGAGTTCGCCAGCTTTGGACTCAACGAAGCCAGATCACACGGGATGCCATTCGGGAGGATCGTTGCTGCTGTCTCAATGGTGATATGCTTTCCCAGTTGATGCAACGCCGCTAGCAACGCTTGGATGTCACGAGCGATCATCGGTTCGCCGCCAGTAACTACGCAGAACCGGGACGGGTATTGGTCAATCTCCTGCAGAATCTCCTCCACACTCATTTCGTGACCTTCCGGTTTCCAAGAAGCATAAGGTGTGTCACACCAAGTGCAGCGCAGGTTGCAGCCCGAGGTGCGGATGAAAACAGATGGGATTCCCACTAAGGCACCTTCACCTTGCACGGAATAGAAAATCTCTGAAATGAACATGTTTTGAAGTTTGGAACATACGGGGGCATCCCTCGGAATCCAGTTTTTCAAAAACGAAATCCTCGCTCACCAGCGGTCATTAAGTTAAGTTATCTTAATGAAAGGACTCTCTTTAATCTCATCCCTTTTCTTGATGGGCGCGCTGGCATCGTGCTCAAGCGTTCGTTACGATTACGTCTATGTCCCCGGTAAAACCGCCGTCATTGTCGATGGCAAAGCAGTTCTGCCCGAAGGCGCACCGGAGCGCGTGAAGAAAGCCGTGGAAGCTGGCAATAGGATCGTCGGCAAGCCCTACGTCTATGGGGGCGGGCATGGTCAAATCGAAGATGGAGGCTACGATTGCTCCGGCACTGTTTCTTACGTCCTCTATCACGCTGGCCTATTGAGAACCCCCCAGCCTTCCGGTGCCTTCCGCAGCTTTGGCGCAGATGGAAAAGGCGAGTGGATTACCCTTTATGCAAAGAGCGGTCACGTCTTCGTCAGCCTCGCAGGGTTACGACTGGACACAGGCTACAGCGGAGAAGGGCAGGGGCCGCGATGGAGCACGAAGAGCAGGCCCGCTAATGGCTGCACCCTGCGTCATCCGCCGCAGCTTTAGGCCAGTCTCTAATCTTCCATCAGTTTCAAAATCAGGCGTCGCACCATTTGACGATGCGGTAAATTTTCTGAGCGCTCATACGCATCGTCCAGATTCCGCAGCACTCGCGCCACGACCGTTTCGACAGTAGCCGCCTGGTGAATGACTTCCTCCATTGAGGGGTTGGCCGCTGGATGATGACGGGCCACATCCTCCGCCAACATAAAGCGACCGCGATTGAAACAATCCACCAGCCAAGTGCGGCCATCATGCTGCACGCGAGCGAGGAAATGCCCCGGAAAATTACAGCCTTCGATCCGCATTCCTAAACGCTTGCCGATCAGGATATACAGGCAGCAGAGGCTGATGGGATTCCCCATGCCGGAGTCCAGCACCCATAGCAAATTACTGTTCTGCGCCGCGTAGTAATCCTTCGTATTGCCTCGGAGCAGGGCTTCATATCCCCGGCCGCCGAAGAGGTAATCCGCCAGCTTTCGCGCATCCGTGCATTGGTATTCAATGACCGCGCGATCAGCCAGCGCATCCAAACGGCGTCCGAAAGATTCAACCGTCACCTGCCAGCCACTGAGGAAAGCCGCCAACTGCCCCAGCGCTTCCTCCATCTGCGCTTCAGGACTGGAGAGCCAGCGCCAAGCCAGCCACGTTTCCTCCAATTCCTCCAGACAGACTGGCGTCAATATCTCACTTAAGAGCCTTTCCTGACCATCCTCCAAGGGCTCACCCAGCTCCTGCAACCGCTGAGGAAGCTCCCGCCGCATGGCTGCCAGTTGCTTGCGAACAGCCTCTCGAACCACCGTCGAATCATCATCGAGCAGCCTGAGCAGCGGGCGGATGTCCTTGATCATCGTGGTCATAGTTAGGTCATAACAAAAAGCCTTGGTGATAGCAAGCAGTCATACACCATGAACTGATCGAGCATCTGTGATTCCACTCAATCCGTATCACTTTGAGTAAATGTTCTCCCCACTCTCCCATAATCGGCCTATCACGTTGGGCTGCCCCAGTTGGGGCTTCTTCCCTGAAAGTGACGGAGGTCAATGCGAGCCAGATTGTCCTAGACTCGGATCTCATGGTGCTCGCAGCAGGACTGCCTACGCAATTCTCAACCAGTCCTAACTGACCCCCACATGCCTTCCCATTTTCACACCCGCACTCCACTTTCCGCCAGCGCGGAAACCATGTGGGACTTTCATAGT
>JANYJH010000085.1 GCA_025361865.1 Phragmitibacter sp. | reverse complement strand
GAACGTGGCACCGACGGGCGTGAGCACTTCTTCATGAATGGCGTTGTCGTGGATGTTTCCGATGAAGGCGTGGCCCCAGGTGTCCTGTGGATAGACGCCGCCTTGATAAATCTGCACGCCCGCATAGGCGGCGCGGAAGTGCTTGTGAGTGACGATGCTCGGCAGCATCTCGTAGGCATACGGATTCTCCGGCGCGCCGCCCTGACGAACGTAGATGCCGCCGGGAGCCATGTGGAAGAAGTGATCAATGACACACGCGCTGACGAAGAAGTTCCCACGGGCGTCGTAGTCACAGCCCCAGGGGTTGCTGGTGCCATCCGCGAAGACCTCGAAGTCGCCCGTGAGTGGCTTACAACGACCGATACCCGCGTCGAACTTAAAGCCCTTTTCCAATGGCACACCGGGCTTGCGCACCCGCGAGTTCGTGAAGACGCCATGCGTCATATACAGCCAGCCATCGGGGCCCCAAGTGAAGCTGTTGACCAGTTCATGCGTGTCCTCACGACCGAAGCCGGTGAGCACCACGCGCCATTCGTCAGCATGATCGTCGCCATCGGTGTCCTTAAAATGGAGCAAGTGCGGCTGCTGGCCGACATAGACGCCGCCGTCACCGCAAAGGATCGCGCTGCCCATGTCCAGCCCTTCCAGGAAGACGGTGCGCTTATCAGCAACGCCATCGCCGTCCGTATCCTCAAGGATCACGATGCGGTCCTTCGGGATCTTCGGATGATCCGCACGCATGGCATTGAGCGGATTATCCTTCGCCTGACAAATCGCGGGCACAGGGTGGTATTGATCATCCACTGCCTCCGCGCCGAACGCATTGCCTTTGAACTCCGAGCCGTTCGGATATTCATAGCCTTCCACGACCCACAAGCGCCCGCGATGGTCCCAAGTCATGGCCACGGGATTCACGATCATCGGCTCATGCGCGAAGCAGCGGACGGCATAGCCATCAGGCACCGTCATGAGCTTCTGCGCTTCTTCGGGAGAGGGACAAGCACTGTCCGCTGGAGCGCGAACGCCTTCAAGCTCCTTGCCAGCGGCAAAGGCGAGCACTGGCAGCAAAATCAAACTGGCGAGGACAGAGTATTTCATGGGAGGGATGGGTGAGCGAGAAATGATACGCAGATCGCCAGAGAGCCTGACAGACATTATTTATGTGAAATCAGACATAGCCCTCAAGAAGCTAACTACTCACTACTGGCTCCCAATTACTAAGCCCCTTGCAACCCCTCACCTCCCCTGCCATCATCGGGCATGACCAAAAAGACCGCTGCCAAGAAAATTAACAAGCCGCCGATCCTTTACCCGCAGACCCAGAAAATCATCGCGAAGATCGAGAAGAAGTTGGATGGCGCCTTCATCGCTTATTGGTCCTCCGGCAACGGCTCCGTCTGTCATAACGATGTCGCCGCTTACTTCGAGGTCTTGAAAGCGATGGGCCATCAGAAGCACCTCTACCTCTTCATCAAATCGAGCGGCGGGAACGGTCAGGCCGCGCTGCGCATCGTGAATCTGCTTCGTCAATACGCGGACAAGATCACCGCTTTGATCCCCTTGGAAGCCGCCTCCGCCGCAACCATGATGGCCATCGGCGCAGACGAAATCATGATGGGGCCCCTCGCCTATCTCACCGCTGTGGACACTTCTTTGACCCACGCCTTGTCGCCTGTGGACCGGAATAACTACTCCGTCTCCGTGAGCCAGGATGAGCTGAATCGCGTGCTGCGACTCTGGAAGGAATCCCGCGATGGCGGGGAGGCGAACCCTTATCCCAGCCTCTACCAACAGATTCATCCGCTCGTCTTTGGAGCCATTGACCGCGCCAGTTCACTCTCCATCAAAATTTGCGAAGAGATTCTCAGCTACCATCTCACCAACGCGAAGGAACGCGAGCGCATCAGTAAGCACCTGAACTCCGCCTATCCCAGCCACGGCTACCCCATCATGCTGCGCGAGGCGAAACGCATCGGCCTGCAAGTCTCCGCGCTAGATCCAGCGCTGAACGATCTGCTCATTGATCTCAACGAGCAATACTCAGAGATGGGCCAGCAAGCCATCACGGACTACGATGAGATGAACTACCACGACCACGAAATCCTCAACATCATCGAGGGCAAAGGCGTGGCCTTCAATTATCAAAACGACAAGGACTTCCACTACCGCAAGGAAGAGCGCCGCTGGGTGCCACTGAACGATCAGAGCGCCTGGAACCGAATCAGCATGGTGGGCGGTAAGCTCGGAACGAAGCGGTTCCATATCCGATAAATCGTGAATGAACCTCTCGCGTAAGCTCTCCGCATGGTTGGCGGCCATCGTGATCCTGCTGATCACAGGGGCTGTCTATTTGATCGGTCTGCTTGACTCCGACTTCATGGTGGCCCTGCAAAAGCAACGCGGTGCGGCAGTCATTAATCATGAGGAAATCAATAAGCATGAACTGGCTGAGGCTCTCCGCTCCCTGCTTTGGAAGCGCGGTGAAGCCTGGAATGAACTTGATGATACAACGCAAACCGCACGCCGAAACGAAGCGCTGGAGACACTCATCAATGAGCATCTCATCCGCGAGCGAGCCCTCAGCAGCCATGCTTCATCAAACGGAGCCGGGCCAGCCTTCCAACAATTCCTCAAGCAATTCGAGGGCGAGACATGGCGTGACCGCATCATAGCTCAAGGGCTTACCGAAGGCGTATGGCGCAAGCGAATCAGCACCGAGACCCAGCAACGCAATGCGCTGGAAGGGCTTCTAGTTATGGCACCGAGGAAGACCAGCGACGCCGAAGCCCGCGCGTGGTTCGCCGTTCATCAAGCCGCGATGATTATCCCCGAACGCATTCACGCCAGTCACCTGTTCCTTTGCGGTAACGATAAAGAGAAGCCTGACCGCACTGCTGAAATCCAGTCCATCTACCAGCAGCTCAGCGGTAGCACAGGCAGCCTGCCTGTGAGTGGAACAGGCGTCCCGCCTGTTGTCAGTAATGATTCAGGCGGGACGCCTGAACTACCCACAGGCTGGAAGCCTGTGCCACTCTCAACGCTCATCACCAAGTATTCTGAAGACGACAACAACCGGCAGCGCAGCGGCGACCTCGGCTGGTTCTCCCGTGATCGCGTGCCCGCAGACTTCGCGGCGCAGGCTTTCGCCTTGCCCATCGGAAAGGTCAGCGAGCCCTTTCAAACCAAGCTCGGCTGGCACATCGTGCTCGTTCAGGAGAAGCGTCCGGCACGACTCCCGACCTACGAAGAGGCCAAGGAGGAGATCATCGCAAAGCTCGATGATGAGAAGCGTCAAGCCGCGCTCAAGACATTCATGGAAGACTTGCGACGTAGCGCGAAGATTACGCTCAATGACCGCGTAATCAGAGGCGTCGTGCCCCCGACGGAGTGAGCTTAATCACGGCTCACTTTTTCCATTGCCATTTTTTCAGCCAATCTCTACAACCACGTCATGCCGTTTCATCTCCTCGCCACCGCACCGCTCGACACTTGGCCTTTTGTCATTCTCTTCGTTTGCGTTTCCTTCGTCATCCTGAGCATCTCCATGTTGCGGATGCATCCGTTTCTCGCCCTCTTCGTCGCGGCCATCCTCGCCGGTGTCATGGCTGAGAAGCTGCCCGTTGATCCGAAAGATGCGGCCAAAGGAGTGCTCACCACGGTTGCGGAAGGAAAGCTCGCCCAGTCCGTCAAGCTGGCCGTCATGGGCTTTGGAGAAACAGCGGGAACCATCTCCATCGTCATCGGCATGGCCACCATCATCGGCATGGGCTTGATGGAAAGCGGGGCGGCGGACAAGGTCGTGCGGCGCTTCCTCGCCTTCTGTGGCCAAGGCCGCTGGGGCGTCTCGTTCGCCATTGTGCTGAGCACTTACATCCTCAGCATCCCCATTTTCTTTGATTCCATGTTCATGCTCATGCTGCCCATCGCGATGGCCATGACGCTGCGCACCGGGCGCGATTTCACGCTTTATGTGATGAGCATCTGCGCGGGCGGCGTGGTCACGCACTCCCTCACCGTGCCGCATCCGGGGCCGCTCTTCATGGTGGAGAATCTGCATCTTGATGTCGGTCTCTCCATCTGGGTCGGTATCGTCGTGGGCCTCGTGCCGATGCTCGCCGCGTGGGTCGCGGTGCAATGGCTGAACAAATGGGTGCCCATCCCGCTGCGGGAAACCGATGGCGCGCCGATGGAACTCATCCGTTCCGTGATGGCCAAAGAAGAGAAGGACTTGCCCTCGCTCTTCGCCTCGCTCACGCCCGTCGTGCTGCCCATCCTGCTCATCAGCAGCGCGTCCATGTTTGAAGTCGCCAAACGAGGCTACGCGCCTGAGGCGCACGGCTTCGCGGGCTTCCTCGTGAATCTCTTCGGCGGTAAAGAAGGCTTCAACGTGGCCAAGGGTTATGTGGACTTCGTTGGCAACAAGAACACCGCGCTCATCATCGGCGCGATCCTAGCCATGCGCTTATTGAAGAAGCAAAACGGACAATCCCTGCGCGCCATCAATGAACTCATGAGCCCTGCGCTGGAAACCGCCGGCATCATGATCCTCATCACCGCTGCGGGCGGGGCCTTCGGGGCCATGCTTAGCAACGCGGGTGTCGCGACGAGCCTCGGTCAATGGGCGGAGCAGCATTCCGCCATCAACCTCATCTTCCTGAGTTGGATCGTGGCCACCATCTTCCGCATTGCTCAAGGCAGCGCGACGGTTTCCATGCAAACGACTTCAGCGATGATCGCGGGCCTGATGACGGCCTTGCCCTATCATCCGATGTATATCTTCCTGGCCACCGGCTTTGGAGCCATCGGCTTCTCCTGGATGAACGATAGCGGCTTCTGGGTCGTAAGCCGCTTGAGTGGTTTTACGGAGAAGGAAACGCTGAAGACCTGGACGGTGCTGCTGACCATTGTGTCCGTGGTCGGCTTGTTGTTCACGTTGCTGCTCTCGGTGCTGTTCCCGTTCAAGATGTAGCGTTTTGACATCGCCGCTTTATCAGGCCACCTGTGCCTATGAATCTATCTGAAGAAGTTGCCAAGGTGAAGGTGGCCAAAGGGGTCAATGACCTGCTTAATCACTACGTCGGCGTGCTGGATACCAAAGCCTCTGCCTTCCTCGCTGGCAACGTGGCCGCAGCTTCCTTTCTGCTCAAGGAAATGCCGATACCACTCTACGCCAAGGTGCTCTATTTCACGGCGCTGACCTGCCATGCCGCATCAGTGATCATGGCCGGAACCACCATTTTCCCACGACTGCCCAAGCCCAGTAACAGCGTTATTTTCTGGGGTGACATCGCGAGACTAACGAGCTTAGAAACCTACACGAAACTCTTCAATAGCGTGCTCGAAGCTGAGCAAATAGATGAGCAATACACGGCACAGAACTACTTCACGGCTCGGGTGCTGAAGCGCAAATATCACTGCCTGCGCTGGTGCATCGCCTTGTTCTTCTTCGCCCTCTTTGCCGCCTTCCCAGCGTTTCTCGTGGCGTCGAAGTGGGATTCTCCGCAGCCCTAAGTCGCTGCCGGTCACTCACGCATCGCCATTGCTCATCGCGCCATCCACCATGCGCCAAGCGGCACCCGTGTTCTTGTTTTGAATTGGCTCAGGCAAG
>JANYJH010000076.1 GCA_025361865.1 Phragmitibacter sp. | reverse complement strand
CTCGGGATCGAGCATCGACTGGATCGCCGTGGCTCCGAAGAAGTGGGCGGACTGGTCGCAGTTGAGCGCTGATTTCGCGGCGAAGAGTGTGCGTTACCTTGCTCAGTGCGCTTTGTTCCTAACGGTTTTCACGACGGCTGGCGCGGTGCTTGGACACAAGCCGAAGGCCTTTATTCCGGCCTTCCTGCTGATCTATGCGCTCTCTCTCATCATCAATATCGCTGGGGCTTGGGAGAAGGCTAGCACCTACACGCTAGAGCCGCCTCTGGTGGCCTTGCTCGTGGGCTTGATCATCTCCAATGTCATCGGTCTGCCTCGCTGGCTGGATGCCGGATTCCGCGTCGAATTCTATGTAAAGACGGGCATCGTTCTGCTCGGTGCCGGGCTTCCCTTCACGCTCATCGTCTGGGCTGGCCCAGTGGCTATTCTTCAAGCGTCCATCGTGTCCATCACCACGTTCGTCGTGATCTTCTTTACGGGTCGGAAGCTGGGCTTGGAGCGTCAGTTGTGCGCGACTCTCGGCGCTGGTGGTGCCGTGTGCGGCGTCTCGGCGGCCATCGCCATTGCTGGTGCCGTTAGGGCCAAGAAAGAACATCCGCCCATCGCGATCACGCTGGTTGTGCTTTATGCCATCGTCCTCGTGTTTGCTTTGCCGTTGGTGGCTCGCGCCTTGCATCTGCCTTCGGGCATCGGCGGTGCCTGGATCGGAACCTCGGAGTTTGCCGATGCTGCAGGCCTTGCTGCCGCGCAAAGCTACGGCGGTCTGGCCGGACCTGAGAATGGCATCAGCGGGACAGCGGATCAAGCCGTGAACGCTTACACTTTGATCAAGGTCGTCGGTCGTGATGTGTGGATCGGCATCTGGGCCTTCGTGCTCTCCATCATCTCCATCACCGTGTGGGAGAAATCAGAGACCGGTCGGAAGGCCGATGCCGCACAGATTTGGTGGCGCTTCCCGAAGTTCGTCGTGGGCTTTCTACTCGCCTCCTTGATCATCACCTTCGCCGTGCGGAACGTGAGCTTTGGCGACTACAACAAGATCGTCAAGCCAGCCCTAGTCGTGCCGTTGATCGCGCTGCGCACCTGGGCCTTCACGTTCTGCTTCCTGAGCATTGGATTGACCACGCGGCTGCGTGAGTTCGCTCCTTCGGGTAGCCGACCCTTCTGGGCTTTCACCGTGGGCGTGATCATCAATCTCATCCTGGGTTATATCCTGTCCGTGCATGTCTTCGGTCAGCACTGGGCAACCTTGGCGCATTGATGGCTGAGATCATCCAGTCTCCTGACAAAGCGACCGCCGATAATCGCTGCGGTCATTGCATTCATTTCTGCAATGATCCAGCAATGATCGAGGCCACGTTTCAAGGCATGTCCGCGATGTGTTCTGGCCATGCCTCGGTGAGAGCGAACGACGGCCTGTGCGATCGGCACGGAGTGTATCTTTCGTTTAGAGACACCTGTTCTGACTTCGCGACCAAGACAGTCTGAAGCTCCTCGAATCCGCAACGCTGGCCGCTTCTCCTTCTTGAGCTTTACAGGCTTTGCTTTATGAAGAGCCAGTCATCCCTTTAATCATTCCCACCATGAGCCTACCCTTGAACACCGTCAGCATTCATCCTTATTTCAAAGCGCATCCCGGTAAGCTGGAGGCCGTGAAAGCTCACCTTCGATCCTTCGTCAAGGCCACTGCCACCGAGTCCACTTGCCTCTATTATGAATTCACGATCAACGGCGATGAAATCTTCTGTCGCGAAAGCTACATCGGCGCTGAAGGTGTCCTGGCACATCTGGCCAATGTCGATGCTCAGCTCAAGGAAATATTGACCCTCACGGAGATGACTCGTCTCGAACTCCACGGCCCTGCGGCAGAATTGGAAAAGCTCAAAGGCCCGATGGCAGGGCTACCCGTCGCTTGGTTTGATTATGAATGTGGCGTGGTGAAGTAACGCTCCGTGATGAAGACCAAACCGATCTGCCAGTGGGCTCAATCCCACGAGCTGCTCACGACTTATCATAATGAGGAATGGGGCACGCCGCTGCATGATGATACCAAGCTCTTCGAGTTCCTCGTTCTCGAGGGCGCGCAGGCTGGCTTGAGCTGGCTAACCGTTTTGAAGAAACGGGATAACTATCGGCAGGCCTTTGATCAATTCGATGCGGTGAAGATCGCCTCTTATGATGAGGTTAAAACGGCGGCGTTGATGGCAGATGCAGGGATCATTCGTAATCGTTTAAAGATCCAATCAACGATCATGAATGCGCGCGCTTTCCTGACCGTGCAGGAAGACTTCGGAAGTTTCGACCAATACATCTGGCAGTTCGTAAACGGAGCCCCGATTCAGAATGGGTGGACCCAATCCAGCCAGATTCCGGCTAAGACCCGTGAGAGCGATGCCATGAGCAAGGAACTCAAGATACGCGGCTTCAAGTTCGTCGGCTCCACCATTTGCTACGCCTTCATGCAGGCCACCGGAATGGTGAACGATCACACCACGGACTGCTGGCGGTGGAAGGCGGTCTCGAACCAGAACCTTCCCTAATATTTCTCCTGACCCTGAAATAAATCGAAAAGTCTTTGAGCCGAATTGAATACCTGTTGTCCTATGCCGTCTGACTCCATGCGTCGAGGCTTCGCCAAAACGTCAGAATCAAACCAACGCCCACATGGGCACTAAGCCAAAACAAATAACGTTATCGACATCATGAAAATCGCATATCTCCCCATCATCGCCATCGTGCTAGGTCTTGCCGGCACCGCCCTTGAAGCCAAGGAAAAGAAGGCCAAAGGCGAAGGCAAACCCGGTGAAGCTTACGATGCAGAAGCCGTCGTGAAGAAGTTCGACAAGAACGCTGACAACAAGCTCTCCCTCGAAGAATTCTCCGGCATGGCCAAGTGGAAGAAGGAAACTGATCCTGCGGGCGCTGCCAAGAAAGCCTTTGAACAAATCGACGCCAATCATGACGGCAGCGTCACGGCTGACGAACTGAAGGCCGCGCACGAAAAGAAGGTCAGCGCTCCGAAGACTGAAGCCACACCAAAAAAGGCTGAAGAAGCCAAGCCAGCGACACCTGCCAAGGCCGAAGAGAAGAAGTAAGCTCTTCTGATCCTCTGCCCTTTTTGACAACCCGATGCGGAGTGATCTGCATCGGGTTGTCTTGTTTAAAGGATCACAACTTTCATTTGATCGGCGACTTAGAACAAGGCTTGATCATGGTTCCATGAAAGCCCTTATTTTTGACCTCGACGGCACGTTGATTGACTCCCTTGATGACCTAGCAGATGCCATCAATATGATGCTGACAGAGCGTGGCTACCCCACGCATCCTCGTGAGGTCTTCCCGCTTTATATCGGCGATGGCGTGCGCAGTCTGGTGGAGCGGGCCTTGCCGCCGGAAGCCTTGAAGACATTGGATGTGGAGGCTTGTGTGGCTGATTATCAGCGCTTCTATCTGGCGACTTGGGATCAGAAAACCAAGCCCTATCCGGGCATCATGGAGATGCTCACGGAACTAAAAGCGCGCGGCTTGAAGATCGGCGTGCTCTCCAACAAGCCGCATAAGTTCACTGTCTTGTGCTGCGACCACTTCTTCCCCGCTGGCACCTTTGATTTCGTTTTGGGAGCAAGGGATACGGTTCCTCGCAAGCCTCATCCGGCGGGCGCTCTGGAGATCGTAGAACAGTTTGGCATCACGCCTGCGGAATGCGGCTACATCGGAGACTCCGGCATTGATATGGAAACCGGAGTGCGCGCAGGAATGCTGCCCATCGGCGTGCTTTGGGGCTTCCGAAGCGAAGAAGAATTACGGGCCAACGGCGCGCGTAAGCTTGTGTCGAAGGCTCAGGAGATTGTGGGACTGGTTGAAGCTGTTTAAGGGCGGCTTTGTCTCGTGATACACTATGCCCTTCGGGCTTGTCTCTTTGTCTTTCTAGGAAAGCGCTATCTTCGGCGAAGCAAAGTAGCCGTCATCGCTCCGCGTGACGAGCCTTATGGTTTCGCTATGTGGACTGATGCTCGAATGACGTGGTGACTCTCCGACCTGTTCCATAGGCTGAGTTGCTCATCGTTGTGGCCGACGTAGCAATGAGACGCTGATCGCTTCGGCTAAGTCTCTCGCTCATCACGCGGAGCGATGATGGCTACTTTGCTTCGCGGAAGGCTACTGTATGCCGTTTGCGCCCTTCAATGAAAATCCACGAAGTGGCAGTCCCAAGGTCAGACTAGCTGTGTTATCGACTGATTGTAGCGATGCAATTCCGCAGCGCACTCTTGAGCTTCTATATCGTGCCAGCACAACCTCGTTGAAATGAATTTATCATTTCAACACTTCAACCACTTCCCCAATTCAACCTTCCTACAGTTCCTTGATACGGATGTTCTTGAACCACACTTCATCGCCGTGGTCCTGAAGAAGTAGATGGCCATTACCCGGTGCGAAGCCTTCCTGCTTGCTGAACTTGCTCTTGCCGATCAATTCCTTCCACTCAGGCGAGGTGGCGTCAGCTTCGACGGCGAGCTTGCCATTGAGGATATGTTGAATCTTGCCATCCTTGATCACCACTTTGCTGGTGTTCCACTCTCCGGCTTTCTTCACGGCTTTTTCGGGTGATGCACCTTTGATGTCGTAGATGCTTGCGGTGTTGTGATTGTCACCTTTGTGAGCATCGGCATGACGGTCGTCGTCGATCATTTGATACTCAATGCCAAGCCAGTTCGGCTTCTCAGCGGACTTGCCGAAGTTGTTCACCCAATACTTCAGGCCGCTGTTCGCGCCTTCGGCCACTTTCCATTCCCATTCGAGTTCAAAGTTAGCGTAAGCCTTAGCGCTGATGAGATCACCCGCCTTTTCAGTGCGATGGATGGTGCCATCAGCTTCCGTGACCCAGCCAGCGGCGGGCTTGGCACCTTTGGTATCAGTGAAATCCGCTAAGGTGAGCGCCACGGGATCAGCGGCGCGAAGGGTGGTGGCGAGGGCGAGGAGTGTGAACGTGTATTTCATGATTTTGGGGAACTGACATTAATCACCTGATGGTGGGAAGGGTTATGAGACAATTTTGCAGCGGGACTAAAACAGTGAAGCCAGCCGGGTCTTACAGGAACTTTTGCTTCGTGAAATGCGGAGTGTTTACTTCGCCGCATTCTTCCCGAACCACATCATGTGCTGCCAGGGAAGGCCATCGTATTCCTTCACGAGCTTGTAGCCATTGGCGTTGAGTTCTTTGGTGAGCTGTTCCTTGCTCATCTTGTGTTCAGGTTTGATGGGCACATCGTCGTCCTCAGCGCGGTATTCGATGAAGACCAGCTTTCCTTCAGGCTTCAGCGCCTTGCGCATGGCTTTGAGCATGTGCTCGGGATGGGAGAATTCATGGTAAACGTCCACCATAAGAATGAGGTCGAGCGTGTTCTCAGGCAGCTTCGGATCGTAGATGAGCCCGTGAACAGGAACGAAATTGGTAATGCCCGCTTTCTCGGCAGCTTCTTCAAGCATCTTGAAATAGGGCTCCTGAATCTCCACTCCATAAACCTTTCCTTCCGGTGCGACTTGCTTGGCCATGGGCATGGAATGATAACCGTTTCCACAGCCCATGTCACAAACCATCATGCCTGGTTGGAGTTCCAGCTTCGCTCGCATGGAAAGGCCTGCTTCTTCCTGTTCGCGCTTGTGACGGACGAGCCAAGAGGCACCGGTCCAATGCATGGTCTGCGCGACGGTTCGCCCCATGTATTCCGTCACAGCGGGCGGCTCTTCAGGAGTGGTCGCGTTGTCAGTCTGAGCGGGGATGGAGGTGGTCGCGCTGACCGCGAACAAACAAACCAAGGCGAGGTTTCGAGAAGCAGTCAGGTAAGTCTTCATACAAGTGTTTATCAAGAACGTCTCGGCATGGCAGGTTCTCGCCTCATTATTCTCCGGTCTTTTCTGCGACTAAGGCCACGGGTCTGCGCTTCACCTCTTTGATGATGACTGCGAGGTATTCCCCCATGATTCCAAGACAGAAAAACAGCGCGCTGGCGATGAAGGAAAGATAGAGGACGAGGGTGGCCGTGCCTGCGTTCGCGCCGACATGGTAGCCCAAAATGGAGAAGGCTGGGAAGAGTCGATTGATAAGAAAAAGCGCGGCGGCGACTAGCGTCAGTAGTCCCATGCCAAGTCCCACCCAAGTGGCGAAGCGGAGCGGCGCAGTGGAGAAGTTCACGAGGTTATTGATGGCTAGCACGGCGAGTCGGGTAAGGTTGTATTTGCTCACACCATGCTGACGCGGTGGGCGCTGGTAAGTGACGGTCGTCTGCTTGAAGCCGACCCAGCTCCGCAAACCGCGATGCACCGGCGTTGCTTCTCCCAAGCGGCAAAGAGCCTCATGCACTCGCGCATTGAAAACGCAGAAATCACCACTGTCCAAGGTGTAATCATGCTCCGCCATGAAGCGCATGAGGCGATAGAAAACGAGATACGCCGCACGTAACCACCACGGCGATTCCTCACGCTTCCCCCGCACGCCTGCGCAGATGTCGAAGCCTTCCGCAGCCACCTTTTTGTAGAGCTGGATCAGCACTTCCGGCGGGTCTTGCAAATCACAATCAATCACGCCGATGCAAGCCGCGCGCGCATTTTGAATCCCCGTCCAAACCGCTGGCTGATGACCAAAGTTCCGGCTCAGACGAATGCCGTTGAAACGTGCGTCCTTCGCGTGCAGCTCCCAGATCAGGCGGGCCGTGGCGTCCTTGCTGCCATCATCCACGAAGAGGATCTGCCAGTCGCCCTGCGTGGCTTCTTCCAGAACAGGGGTCAGTTTTTCAACCAGCACGGGAATGGACTCCTGCTCATTGTAACAGGGAATGACGACGCAGAATTTGGGCAAGGCGGAAGGCATCAGGCACGGGCAAAGTCCATCGCTGGGAAGGCCTTGCAACTGCTATCATCGCCGTCAGAGGTTCCCATCGCATCCCTCGAATAGCTGGCCTTAAAACTGCTACCTAGCATAATGGAATGGCGGCTAGGTGAGCCGAGGTTGACAAGCCGCCGCCCGTCCCTTATTTGACCGCCCTTTTAACCGAATTCATCATGAGCGAAACCGCCCACATCAAGTCTCCCTACAACGTCAAAAACCCTTTCATCGCTCACCTGAAGCACTCCCGCGTGCTCACCGGAGCTGGCGCTGCCAAAGACACTCGCCACTACGAAATCGACCTCACCGGCTCCGGCATGGAGTTCCTTCCTGGCGACTCCCTCGCGGTGCAACCGACTAATGACCCCGCTCTAGTGGACGCCGTGATCAAGGCGCTCGGTTTGACGGGCGATGAAACGGTTCCCAATCCGAAAGGCGGTGAAACCACCCTGCGTCAGGCTTTGATTGAGACCTACTCCATCACGGAGTTCGATGGAAAATTGATCAAAGCCGTGGCCGAAAAGGCTGGCAATACCGAACTGGCAGCGCTCACGACTCCTGAGAGGAAGGAAGCGCTGAAGAGCTACCTCTGGGGTCGTGATGTCCTCGATGTGCTTCAGGAAAACGTCGGCACTAAGCTCACTGCGACCGAGTTCGTCGCGGTGCTGCGCAAGCTGAACATCCGTCTCTATTCCATCTCCTCCAGCCTGAAAGCCTGCCCTGAGCAGGTTCATCTGACCGTGGCCACCGTGAAGTATGAATCCCACGGTCGTATGCGTGGCGGTGTCTGTTCCACCTTCCTCGCAGACCGCGTGGAGGCCACCACTTCCCTCCCCACGTTCATCAAGTCCGGCGCGGGCTTTCGACTTCCAGAGCCGACGGATGAGACGCCCATCATCATGTGCGGACCCGGCACCGGCATCGCCCCATTCCGTTCCTTCTTACAAGAGCGCAAAGCCACAGGCGCGAAGGGTAAGGCTTGGTTGTTCTTCGGTGAAATCAACAAGGCCACCTGCTTCTTCTATGAGGAAGAGTTCGCGGCCTACCTCGCTGATGGCACCTTGACGAAGCTCGATACCGCCTTCTCCCGTGATCAGGTAGAGAAGCTCTACGTTCAGCATAAGATGCTGGAGAACGGCCAGGAACTCTTCGACTGGCTGGAAGCCGGAGCCATCTTCTACGTCTGCGGTGATGCCTCACGCATGGCCACAGATGTGGACGGAGCCCTCCATGCCATCGTCGCCAAATACGGCAACAAGTCCCCCGAGGAAGTCGCCGCCTACATGGAGAATCTCAAGACCTCCAAGCGTTACCGTAAAGACGTTTATTGATCGGATCGCCATAGAAAAGCTCGACCGATGTCTCCACATCATTCGTGTGGAGACAAAGAGCGCCCTTCGCGCCCCCCAGCAGAAGCGGCCCCAAGCCTTCCCCAAGGAGGAGGTTCAAGCCCCCTCGACCGCGAGTCGTTCAACCACCGTTATCATTGCGGCTTCGCGCCATGATAACCCTGTTCGTTAGGCGTCATTGGAGTTATCGTCGGATGCCTCGTCCGTTGCTGGCCAAAGCCTGAAAAGGCGGGTGGAGTCCCGGAAACTTACCCAGAGAGTTATCCCAGACTCATCCGCTGCCCCCAGCCCGGCTTAGGCTGTCCAGCACCACCAGCGCTGAAGCAGCCACCAGCCCGACTTATGCTGCCCGGCACCAGCTTCATCCCTGAAAATCAAAGCAACCCACCCAGATCAAAAGCCCTAAAGCGACAGCCACGTTA
>JANYJH010000041.1 GCA_025361865.1 Phragmitibacter sp. | reverse complement strand
CACGTAATCGCGGCTGCTGAGAAAGGCTTGCGCTTTGGAAGCCAAGGCCAGATTGATCGTGCCGCGAGGAGAGGCACCGCAGCGGATCAGGTTCTTCAAGTGCGAGGCCACGCCCTCGGGATGACGGGTCGCGTGGATGATGCTGACGATGTAATCCTTGATCTTGTCATCCATGTGGATGTCGTTCACTAGAGCTCGGCTCGCGGCGATCTGTGTGATTTGAATGACCGGCGTGACATCGAGATTCGGCTTCGACGTGGCCATGCGATCCAGCACCATTCGCTCTTCCGCTTGCGTGGGATAGTCCACGCGAATCTTCAGCAGGAAGCGGTCGAGCTGCGCTTCCGGCAGCGTGTAGGTTCCTTCCTGGTCAATGGGGTTCTGCGTGGCTAGAACGACGAAGGGATTCGGCAAAGTGTAGGTCGTATCCCCGATGGTTACTTGGCGCTCCTGCATGGCTTCCAGCAAGGCAGACTGCACCTTGGCCGGCGCACGATTGATTTCATCCGCGAGCACCAGATTGGCAAACACCGGTCCAAGTCGCGGGCTGAAGGTGCCTTCGCGGGGATTGTAAATCATGGTGCCGACGACATCTGCGGGCAGCAAATCCGGCGTGAACTGAATGCGCTGGAATCGGGCGTGCAAACAGGAGGCCAGCGTGCGCACGGTGAGCGTCTTGGCCAAGCCGGGCACGCCTTCCAGAAGGACGTGGCCATTAGTCAGAAGCGCGATCAGCAGACGATCAACGAGCACTTCTTGACCGACGAGCACCCGGGCGATTTCAGACCGCAACGGCTGCACCCATGAGGAAGCGGCGATGATGTCATCCGTGGTGACGGGCGCAGGTTTGACGGTCTCAGTGGGGAGGGAAGGGGATGCGGAGTCCATGTGGGAATAATGAAGGCTATAAGAGACAACGGAATGAAGCCAGCGTTTGATTTGGAATTCTCTAAAAATCGTAGGATGACCCCACGACTATGAGATGATCTGCAAATCACGCTCCACCGCCCGTTTCCAGATGTAACGCTGGAAGAGCACCTTCACGGCAGCAGTCATCGGCACGGCCAAAATAGCCCCCAGCAATCCGCCGAGAATCAGTGACCACGCGAAGACGGACACGATGACCGTCATGGGATGAAGCCCCACGGATTCACCGACGATCTTTGGCGTGACGAACAGTCCATCCACTTGCTGAACCAGCGCGAACACACCCGTCACCGCCAGCGGAAAGATCCACCAAGCGGCCCCCGGATGCACCAGCCAACTCCCGCCCTGCACGGAGGCGATGATGACCGCAGGAACCCAGCAGAGAGCGATTCCCATGTAAGGAATGATGCCGAGGAAACAAAGCGAGAGCCCGATTAGCCAGCCGAACTTCAGACCGAGAATGCTCAAGCCAATCCCCGTCGCCACACCATTGATCAGACTCACCACGAGCTGGCCGCGAAAGAATGCGATGAGGTAACCATTGATCTCCGTCAGCGTGTCCACCACCTCGTCTTTGAATTGCGAAGCCCGCAGCGGCACATAGTGCATCCAAGTCTCCGCAATGCGCGGCCCTTCCGTGAGGAAGTAATAAAGATAAAGCGGCACGATGATGAGCGAGATGAGAAAGCCGAACACACCGAGGAAACCGCCGACGCTCGTGCGGATGAACGTCCACAGATTCTTCGTGAAAGCGGGCAGTTCATTTTGGAGCCACTCGCCATTGATCAGGCTCTGGATGTCATAGTTTTCCTTCGCATCAGGAGTCAGCGGAAGCGTCGTGGAAGTCTCCTTCAGGCTGGGATCAATCAAAGCCACGGTCGCGGCGGCATCCGCTGGAGGGGCGGTCTTGGGCTCGTTCAGATGCAGGACATCAATGCCGTAATCATGATGCAGACGCCCGTTCAGACCGATGGCCCACTTCGTCACATTCTCGCGCGCGGTCTTCGTGTAGCCCGGCACCACTTTGGCAAACTCCGAGCTCTGATCCAGAAACGCCGGAACGATGATCAGCATCACTCCCACCAGCGCTACCGTGGCCACCGTGAAGACGATCCACACAGAGATGTGTCGGGAGATTTTCCATCTCACCAGCCGCGCGACGACCGGCTCCAGCAGATAAGCCAGCACCGCCGCGACTGCGAAGGGGATCAGGAGCGGCTGCAAGAAAGAGATGATCTGTGTGCCCAGATAAATCAATCCGACGACCAGCGCGCCGATGACGGTAATGGAAAGAGCCGTGATGGCCGTCCAGAGAGTAGTGCGTTGAAAAGCGTTGGGGATATTGCGCACGGTTTGGATGATAACGGGATTTGTCTCTGCGACAAGAACGAAGACTGGAAGAACGCGGCTCCTTGGTAGGCTGAGGTGCTTTAAGGTTTCTACCGCACCACTTTCGCCTTGTCATTACGTGGGGGATGCGCTTTTCTGACGCCCCCTTTTTTGACCATGAGCACTGAGCGCCGTAAACAGTTCCCCTTTGATGAATTCGAGCCGAAATGGCAGAAGCATTGGGATGAGACGAAAGCCTTCCGCACGGCGGGTCCGGGTGATGCCGATTTCGATCCTGAAAAACCGAAATACTTCGTGCTCGATATGTTCCCGTATCCGAGTGGCGCGGGCTTGCACGTTGGTCATCCTGAGGGCTACACGGCCACGGACATCGTGGCGCGCTTCAAGAAGCTGAAAGGCTTCAATGTGCTGCATCCGATGGGTTGGGATGCGTTCGGCTTGCCAGCAGAGCAATACGCGATCAAGACCGGGCAGCATCCGCGCAAGACGACGGAGCAGAACATCGACGGCTTTCGCGGCCAGTTGAAGCGCCTTGGTTTTAGCTACGATTGGGATCGCGAAGTGAACACGACGGACCCAGGTTACTTCAAGTGGACGCAGTGGATTTTCCTTCAGCTCTATCATTCGTATTTTGACGAGAAGACAAATCAGGCGCGTCCCGTTGCGGAGCTTGAAGCGCAGGGCTTGAGCCATGACGAGATTGACGCGAAGCGGCTCGCCTACGTCAGTGAAGCCCCGGTCAACTGGTGCCCGGAGCTCGGCACGGTCTTGGCTAATGAAGAGGTCATTGATGGCAAGAGCGAGGTGGGCGGTTTCCCTGTGGAGCGTCGTCCGCTGCGCCAGTGGATGCTGCGGATCACGGCGTATTGTCAGCGATTGATTGATGAGTTGGATGGGCTCGACTGGCCGACCGGCATCAAGCTGCTCCAGCAGAACTGGATTGGCCGAAGCGAGGGCGCGGAGGTGCATTTCAAAGTGGCTGACCACACGGAATCCGTGACGGTTTTCACAACGCGTCCTGATACCTTGTTTGGAGCGACTTACATGGTGCTTTCACCTGAGCATCCTTTCGTTTCGCAAATCACCACGACTGCGCAAAAGGACGCAGTGGAGGCTTATCGTAAGACGGTAAGTAGTAAGAGTGATCTGGAGCGCACTGAGCTGGCGAAGGATAAGACTGGCGTCTTCACCGGTGGCTATGCGATCAATCCCGTGAATGAAGAACGCATCCCCATCTGGATCGCTGACTACGTGCTGATGAGCTATGGCACTGGCGCGATCATGGCCGTGCCAGCGCATGATGAGCGGGATTTTGAGTTCGCGACGAAGTTCAATCTTCCGATCCGACATGTTGTAGGAGCCAGGTCTGGCACCCTCTCGCAATGGAAGATATCTTCGGATTATGGTGCCAGTTCTGCTATACATTCCATTTATGTGGAACACCGTGATATTCGAGCAGAGTATGTAGAGGGCGAGTGCCTGCCAATCGAGGGAATTGCCATTAACTCTGGGCCGGTCTTAGATGGCTTAGAAACACACGATGCGAAGAGAGCCATTATAGAATTGCTAGCTCGGCAAAGTCTCGGCAAAAAGACCATCAACTACAAGCTCCGTGACTGGCTCTTCAGTCGTCAGCGCTACTGGGGTGAGCCGTTCCCGATTGTCTGGGAGAAGGGTCAGCACCGAGCGATTCCTGAAAGCGAGCTTCCATTGCTGCCGCCGGACCTCGTGGACTTCAAACCCACCGGCACGCCAGAACCGCCGCTGAGCAAGGCCACCGATTGGGTGCAATATTCTGAGACGGCCACTCGCGAACTGAACACGATACCGCAATGGGCGGGCTCGTGCTGGTATTACCTGCGCTATTGCGATCCGAAGAATGAGGAGCGTTTCATCTCCAAAGAAGCTGAGGCTTATTGGATGGGCGGCAACAAGTTGGCTGGCGGCGTTGATCTCTACATCGGCGGCACGGAGCACGCGGTGCTGCATTTGTTGTATGCCCGCTTCTGGCATAAGGTTTTGTTTGATCTTGGTCACGTGACCACGCCGGAGCCGTTCCAGCGCTTGGTGAATCAAGGGCTGATCCTCGGCGAGGACGGCGCGAAGATGTCGAAATCACGCGGCAATGTGGTGAACCCGGATGATGTCGTCCTTCAATACGGCGCGGATTCGCTGCGCTTGTATGAGATGTTCATGGGGCCGCTGGAGCAGGTGAAGCCTTGGCAGATGAAGGGCGTGGAAGGTGTGCATCGCTTCCTCGCTCGAGTCTGGCGTTTGGTCATGGAAAGCAATCAAGAAGGAGAGTGGGCCTTGTCCGCGCAGCTTCAGGATGTGCCTGCGGACAAGAAGCTGAACAAGATCATCCATGAGACGATCAAGAAGATCGGCGAGGACATCGAGAAGCTGAGTTTCAATACGTCCATCAGTCAGATGATGGTCTTGACCAATGCTTTCACGCAAGCCGAGGTGCGGCCTGCGAGCGGCGTGATGACGTTGCTCCAGGTGCTGAATCCTTTTGCGCCGCATGTGACGGAAGAGTTGGCGGTGATCCTGGGTGAAGCGTTTCCTAAGCTGAAGAAGACAGGCTTGCTCGCTCATCAGACGTGGCCGGAGTTTGACCCTGCGGCTTTGATCGAAGATGAAGTCGAGGTCGTGCTTCAGGTGAACGGGAAGCGTCGCGACAGCCTGACGGTGCCGAAGGACATCACCAAAGAAGACATGGAAAAGCTGGCGATGGCGAACGCGAAGGTCGCGGAGTTCACGCAAGGGCTCACCGTGCGAAAGGTCGTTGTCGTGCCGGGTAAACTGGTGAATGTGGTGGCGAACTGAGATGCAAGATTTTAGATTTCGAGATGCATGATGAGCTTCTTTTTTATTCCGCGTCTGTATTTGTCTTGAGTCTTGTCTCTTAAAGTCTTAAATCTTTTTTCTTATGCGCATCGCCTTAGTTCATTATGCAGCTCCTCCAGTCATCGGTGGAGTCGAGAGGGTTCTGGCGCAGCAGGCGGAGGTTCTGGTCAAGCACGGGCATGAAGCGGTGATCGTTTGCGCAACGAAGGGAGCGAAGGTCGAAGGCGCGATTATGGAGTATGCGCCGAATTTTTATGTGAAGCGCGTCCGGTCTGCGGTGGCGGGTTGCTCCCAAATCTGGGTTCACAACATGTTCACGATGCCCTTCAACTGGGAGTCATCCAAGACGCTCGCGGAACTGAGCCGCGAGATGATGGAGACGAAGTTCATCAACTGGGTGCATGACGTGGATGTGCCTGAAGCGGACTTCGATGGCCTGCAACTCAAGGCCGCGCATGTGGCGGTCTCGGACGTTCGGAAGCAGGAGTTCTGCGCGATGAGCGGCGTGGCCAAAACGAAATGCCTCATCGTGCCCAATGGTGTGGATGTGGAAGCGACGCTCGGCCTGAACCCGCGTATGACGAAGTTCAGCGTGAAGCACAAGCTGATCGAACGCGACATCATCCTCTTCCATCCGGCGCGGTTACTGGCGCGGAAGAACATCGAGCTGGGCATCGAAGTCCTCGCGGCCTTGCGGAAGCTCGGGTTAAACGCGGTTTACATCGTCACGGGCGCGCATGATCCGCATCGTCCTGAGTCCGCTTTGTATGCGGATAAGGTGCGTGAGTTGGTGGTGAAGAAGAAGCTGGAAGACTCGGTCTTGTTGGTGGGTGAAGCCTTTGAACCGACCGAGCATGAAGTGACGAACTTTTATAACATGAGTGATGGCTTGTTCTTCCCATCGCTGGCGGAAGGCTTTGGGCTGCCGCTGCTGGAAGCCTTACTGCATCGGCTTCCGGTCTTCTGCTCGGATATTTCAGCGCATCGTGAACTGATGGGCAAGCGGGCGAGTTATTTCGGACTTAAGGACAAGCCGTCCATCATCGCTGAGATGATCCAGAAGCGGGTTGCCGCAGATGTGGGATCAAGACAAAGGCGCGAGATCATCCGTAAATATGGCTGGTCACAGATCTACAAGGATCATCTGGAGCCGCTGCTGAAACCAGCGTGAGGCTGGCCCCGGTGCCGCATTCAATTCAGTTTCAATTTTTTGGTTTCATTTCCAGCTAGGACTGGCTATGAACATAGGAATGATTCCGACCGTTAATCTTCTCGATGACAATGCCTATCGCATTCTTGATGCGCGTCATCATGATCCCTTCAGCTATCTCGGGCCGCATCAGCAGGAGGATGGGAAAGTGGTCATTCGCGTGCTCAGGCCGCAGGCGAACTCCCTGAGCGTGGTGCTTAAAAGCGATGGGCGCGTCTTTGAAGCGGACCTAATTCATCCCAATGGTCTCTTTGCAGCGGTATTGCCTGCGGAGGCCTGGCAGCAGTCTTATGAACTGGAGTGGCACACACATGAGGGCAAGACGATCCGCCAAGCGGATGCCTACGCCTTTGGCCTGTGCCTCGGTGAGTTGGACATGCACCTGTTCCGTGAAGGAAAGCATTGGCGGCTCTATGAACATCTGGGCGCGCATCCCCGCGTGATGGATGGCGTGGCAGGCGTGCAGTTCGCGGTCTGGGCACCGAATGCGAAGCGTGTCTCCGTGGTGGGTGATTTCAATGGCTGGGACGGTCGCGTGCATCCGATGCGGTGTCGGCTTGAAGCAGGCATTTGGGAGCTTTTCATCCCCGCAGTCGGATTGACGGCTCATTACAAATATGAGCTGGTTGGCGATCAAGAAGCACTGACCGTGAAAAGTGATCCTTTCGCATTCTTCGGTCAACACGGCACCTCAACGGCATCCCTGACGTGGGACATGAAAAAGTATGGCTGGAATGATGGCGAGTGGTTGGACAAGCGTGCGAAGAGCAATCCTTATCGCGAACCCGTGAGCATTTATGAGGTCCATCTGGGCTCCTGGAAACGCCGGGATGGCTGGCGTTGGCTCACCTATAAAGAGCTGGGTGATGAACTTATTCCGTATGCAAAAGAGCTGGGCTTCACGCATCTGGAACTGATGCCCGTGAGCGAGTTCCCTTTCGATGGATCATGGGGCT
This sequence comes from Phragmitibacter sp., assembly GCA_025361865.1. Classification (GTDB taxonomy): domain Bacteria; phylum Verrucomicrobiota; class Verrucomicrobiia; order Verrucomicrobiales; family Verrucomicrobiaceae; genus JANYJH01. The sequence goes on along the minus strand of JANYJH010000041.1, from coordinate 464 downwards.
ATCAGGTGAGCGGCTACTTCGCGCCGACCTCCCGCTACGGTAATCCTGATGAGTTCCGTGAGTTCGTGGATCGCTGTCACCAGGCGGGCTTGGGCGTGATCATTGATTGGGTGCCAGCGCATTTCCCGAAGGACGCGCACGGTTTGGCCCGCTTCGATGGCACGGCTTTGTATGAGCATCAAGACCCGCGCCTCGGCGAACACACGGACTGGGGCACGCTCATCTTCAACTACGGACGCAATGAGGTGCGGAACTTCCTGATCGCCAATGCCCTCTTCTGGCTGGAGCAGTATCATGTGGATGGAATCCGCGTGGATGCCGTGGCGTCGATGCTTTATCTCGATTACTCCCGCGAGCATGGTCAGTGGATTCCGAATCAATACGGGGGCCGTGAAAACTTGGAGGCCATCGCGTTCATGAAGGAACTGAACCACGAGTGTTATTTCCAACATCCCGGTGTGTTG
>JANYJH010000030.1 GCA_025361865.1 Phragmitibacter sp. | reverse complement strand
CATTGAACGCGGCTACGTCATGCTTGGGTGAATGTCAGAAGTCGTGGGACTATCTACGGCCAGCTTCGTGCTTGCCTTCGCGGACTTCCCGGATGGCCAGATCAATGTGAGCCTCCATGTGTTTCATCTCTCCTTTACGGGCAAAGGAGATGGCTTCGTTCACCTGATGAATGGCTTCCACGCGTTCGCCGTGCTTGTTGTGTTCGGCGAGCTCCAAGTCATGCTTCGCTCTTTCGAGATGCTCAACCGGATGATCCGATTTCCTAGCTTTCTCAAGCTGTTCCAGCGCTTCATTCATCTTCGGCTGCTCAGCTTGAAGACGAAGACCGGAGGACAGGGTGAACATGCCGATTGTGGCAATGATGATGCTGATTTTAGTTGTTTTCATAGGGTTGGTTTTTTGGTTTTTTCGGAAGTCGATTCCGACTTTCTTGTAACGAAATGACCCTCTTAATGTTTCTCGTGATTTTTTGAAAAACTTAAGGCTCACCCAGTTGGCCAGAGGGGAAAACAGGATAAACCAGCGGCTTCGCTTTTCCCTCCCACACCTCGATGATCCGCTCCATGATTCGTTGCGGATAGGCGCGAGGACTGTTGGCTCCTTCTTCCGGCTTGAGCGAGGCGAGTATCTTCTTCACCGTGGGCAAAGCCGACTTCGCGCTGTCGCCCAGCCGATCCAGCACATTGGCCGCTTGCAGGCCGAAGAACGGGGCCTCTTGATTCTGCAACCAGCGTTCCAAGATTGGCAAGGCGACCTCCAGTTTTCCTATTCGCGCCAAGGCTTCTGCGGCGGCGACTTGAACCGCGCCGGAGTTATCCTCAAGTCGTCCAAGCAAGGCAGCCTCAGCATGAGCCGCTTTGACGCCGAGCATGGTGCAGCCCTGCGTGGCCCACCAGCGCACGGCCTCATGCGAATCACCAAGGGCTTCGATGAGCTGGGGCACGTTTTTCGGATCGCGTTCCGAAGCCAACACGGCGAAGTCGAAGATGCGCTCAATCGGGTAAGCGCCGGCTTTGCGTGAAGCCTCGTAGCCTTCCAACTCAGAGCCTTCGGGCATGAAACCATTGTCGTTGATCACGATGGTGTGCTGCTTCAGAGCGGCTCGCATCCGCGCCAGTGTTTCGTGATGCTTGGGATCACTCGCGAGATTCTTCACACTGTCAGGATCAGAGGCCATGTCATAGAGTTCCTCAGTCGGCTTGGTGCCCCAGAACTGGGCCGTCGCGGGTGTAAGCTTGCCTTCCGACGCCATACGCTCCCAAGACTGATAGCCACGCGCTTTGAACATGTAATCAAGGCGTTGCACGTAGGGCAGATCAGGACGGAAGTTGTGGATATAAAGCCAGCGCTCATCCACCACCGAACGCATCATGTCATAGCGCTCGTCCATGCGATCCCGCGTGCAGAAGACATACTGATTGGGCTCTGCTTTGGCCGCTCCCGCGAACGCGCGGCCTTGCATGTAATCAGGAATCTTCACGCCCGCGAGCGAGAGCACTGTAGGCGCGAAATCAACAAACGACACCGGCTCCTTGATGCGTGAACCGGGGGCCGCTGGAGCCAGATGCCGCCACTTCGGCGGGTAGTAAACGATCAGCGGAACATGCGTGCCGCTTTGCTGGAGACAGCGTTTGCTACGAGGCAAGATGCCCCCGTTATCACCATAGTAGAAGACGATGGTGTTCTCCGCCTGCCCCGCTACTTCGATGTCCTTCAGCTTCGCCGCGATCTGCCCATCCAAGAGCGCCATGTAATCATAATACCGAGCCCAATCCGCCCTGATCTCCGGCGTGTCCGGCTGATAAGGAGGAATGCGAATCTTGGCCGGATCAGTCGGTGGAAGCGTCAGCGGCAACTCCTTCTCAGGGAAGAGGCAGCTCTCATGCGTGACCTCGTGATTGAAGACGCTGAAGAACGGTTGGGTCGGATCGCCACGCTTCTTCCAATGGGCCTGTTTGCCGGCTTCAGTCCATGCCTCCTTGATGCTGATGGGCGAGTTATAATCCGTCTTCGCCGCATTAGAAGTGAAGTAGCCCGCCTCACGTAGAAGTGCAGGGAAGCCCTTCAAGTTTGCCGGAATCTTCCCCTGTGCGCGCATGTGTTCCGCAGGTCCAGCCGTGGCTGCAAACATCCCCGTGATCAAGGCGAACCGCGATGGCGCACAGACGGGCTGGGCAAAGCAATGCTCATAAAGAACGCCCTCGCTGGCCAAGCGATCCAGCGTGGGCGTATGAGCCAGCTTATCGCCATAGCAGCCGAGGAACGGGTTGTTATCCTCACTCACCAGCCAGAGAATGTTTGGGCGATCAGGCTTTACCGAGTCCGCGCCAAAGGCAGGGCTGATCAAAAAACATAGGAGGAAGAGAAGAGAGCCTAATAATTTCATCGCATGATTAAACCTGACAAAAGGCCGTCAGGCAATTAGCAATCCCCTCTCCACTACGCCTTGCTTACCATGAAACACCACCTCCCCGCCCTCGCCGCCTTGTTGCTGGCTTCCTTCAACCTCACCGCCGCCGATACTAAGCCGCAGCGCTTTGACCTCAGCGCGCGAGCCAGCGTCATTGATCCCAATGCCAAAGAACACCCGGAGATCGACTTCATCTTCGCGGACAAGAAGGGCAAAGTCACGGACCTAGAGCACGCCTGTGTGGACACCTCGGTGAAACCGCGCGGGAAGCTCGTCATCTGGCTCATGGGCCACAATCAGGCCTTGTTTGAGCGCCTTTCCAGCTACGGCCTGCACGCCATTCAGGTCCATTATGCGAACGGCTGGTTCGGCAAGCTCGCCAAAGAGTCCACCGATCCTGCTGCGAACGTTCTCGGCAATATCCGCCTGGAAGCCTCGACGGGTGAAGACGCCAGCCCCTTGGTCACTATCCCGAAGCCTGACAGCATTAAGGAGCGCTCGTTTCAGTTCGTGAAATGGCTGGCCAAAGAAAATCCCCAGGGGCATTGGGAACACTTCATCGCCGCTGATGGCAAGGGTCTCCGCTGGGAGGATGTCATCCTCTCCGGCATCTCGCACGGCTCCACCACAGCGGCCCGCTTTGCCATCGCGCAGCGCGTTGATCGCGTCGTCATGTTCTCCGGTCCTCGGGACAACACGGAGACTTGGCAGGGGCTGCCTTCCGCAACTCCCGCGAACCGTTTCTTCGGCTTCACCCATGTGCTTGACGGCGGCTGGACGGGCCATCATTATGACCGCTCCTGGGAACTGCTCGGCCTGTATCAGTTCGGCCCCCTCGTGAACGTAGATCAGACGAAGCCTCCCTACGGCAACTCCCGCCGCCTCATCACCAATGCCGATGTGAAGAATGATGACAAACGCGCCCACAGTTCCTCGGCTCCCGGTGGGGCCGCTGTGAAGGATGCCAGCGGCCAGTTCATTCACGAAGACGTATGGCGCTATCTATTTACCTCTCCAGTGGAGACGACGGGAAAGCCCGTGCCTGCTGATCAGAGATGGCAGAAGGGTGCTAAGTAATTAGTGGGAGCGCGAGCCGCCGCTCCCGTATTCTCGCCTACTTCCCGAATTCCCCTTTGATCGCCGCCAACAGATCCTCATAGCGATCAAAGCCCGTGAACTGCGGGAACTGCGCCTTGATGCTTTCGGGGGCGTGGAAGAAGAACCCAGCGTCCGCTTCTTGCAGCATGGCGGTGTCGTTGAAGGAATCTCCAGCGGCGATCACGCGATAGTTCAGCGTCTGGAGCGCGGCGACGCTGACTTGCTTTTGATTCGGTTGACGCAGCTTGTAGTTCACGATGCGACCCTCTTCGACTTCGAGCTGATGGCAGAAGAGGGTGGGCCATGCGAGCTGGCGCATCAAGGGCTGAGCGAATTCTGCGAAGGTATCCGAGAGGATGATGACCTGCGTGAGGCTGCGGAGTTCATCCAGGAAAGCCTTCGCACCTTCGAGCGGACTGAGCGTGCTGATGACTTCCTGAATGTCTGCCAGCTTCAGCTTGTGCTCATCGAGAATCTTCAGCCGCCCTTTCATGAGCACGTCGTAGTCCGGCTCATCCCGCGTGGTGCGTCGTAGCTCAGTGAGGCCCGTTTTGTCAGCGAAGGCGATCCAGATTTCAGGCACGAGCACGCCTTCGAGGTCAAGGGTAACGATGGTTGGTTTCACGCGCTTGTCTTGTCACGGAATCGAGGTGCTGTCCACCGCAGGATGTCTCGGGACATGCCTATTCAGGTCGTGCACGGAATCAGCCCTTTGCTTCAACTGATCCAACGGGCAATCCCAAAGGCAGCGGCAGCGGCGAGACCACCGATGATGCTGGTTTGCAGTGCGCTGCGAAGAACAGGAACGCCGGTAAATTTTCCTTTGACGCCTCCGAAGATGGCCAAAGCTATCAACGTGACGAGTGCGGATACTTGCAAGGCGCTGTGGGCATCCGAAAAGAACAGATAGGCACTGAGTGGAACGAAGCCACCGACAATGTAAGCAATGGCAATGGTCAGCGCGCTCTTCCAGGCGCGGCTGGGTTCTGGCTCCTCCAAGCCCAGCTCGAAGCGCATCATAAACGTGACCCAATCTTTTGGGCGCTGGCGGAGTGACTCAACGACGGTCGCGCATTCCTCCGCAGACAGGCCGTAGCTCTGGAAGATGTCGCGGACTTCCTGCGCTTCGGCTTCGGGCATGGCGATGATTTCTTGCTCTTCACGAACCTTCTCATGAGCGTAATGCTCGGCATCGCCACGGGCGGCGAGATAACCACCGAGCCCCATCGCGATGGAGCCAGCGGCGATTTCCGCGAAGCCAGCGGTGACGATCAGATGGGTCTGGGAAATGGCTCCCGTAAGCCCTGCCGCAAGGGCAAAGGGAACGGTCAAACCATCTGACATGCCGATAACGATGTCACGCACGGCATCGCCTGCGGTGAAGTGCTTCTCAAGGTGAGGTTTCATGGAAGTTGATGATAGTCAGGTCGGTCGTCTTGTGTAGTAAATATCTTGCGACTTAAGCTCGGCACTTCGGTGGTTTAATAAACTCTTCTTCAGGCAGTTATTCCCATCTCCGGTAGAGCCCAGACGACCCTATGAATCCTCTCACTTTGCGCCCGTTGCTAGCCCTGCTGCCGCTACTCGCTACGCTGCTGCTGCAATGGATCTGGCCGTGGCTGCAACCCTACGCGTGGGTGTTGGTGTTCATCCTGATGGGGGTGATCTTCAGCGCGTTCTATGAGCGGCTGAGAAAAGCCAATCAGCAGGCCGTTGAGTCGCTGGCTGCTGTCAGAACCATCAATGAGAAGTTGAAGACGCGGGTGCAAGAACGCACGGCTGAACTGGCGAGGAGCCGTGAATCCATTCTGCAAAGCGAAGAGCGCTTGCAGGAGTCGGACCGTCGGCTTGCCGAGATCGTGCAAGGGATGACGGAAGCGTGCTTCGCGCTGGATAATGATTGGCGTTTTACGTTCGTGAATGATCGCACTGAAACACTGCTCCGCCACCAACGCCAAAGTATGCTAGGCCGCACCATCTGGGAGACTTTTCCCCAGCTCAATGGCACACCGATGGAAGCACTCTACCGCCGTGCGATGGCGGAGCGCGTGCCAGTCGCGTTTGAGGTGTTCTCACCCGTGGCTGAACGTTGGTTGGACATCCGGCTCTTCCCTTCTGGAGATGGCCTTGCGGCTTTCCTGCTGGACATTGATGCCCGCAAGAAAGTTGAAGTAGCGCTGCGTGAGAGCGAATCCCGCTATCGGGGCACGCTCGATACGATGATGGAGGGCTGCCAGATCATCGGGCGTGATTGGCGGTATCTTTATATCAACGAAGTGGCCGCATTTCACGGCCACCGTCCCGCTCATGAACTGCTGGGCCGCACCATGATGGAGAGTTATCCGGGCATCGAAACCACGTCTGTCTTCACCGCCATGCAGCGCTGCATGGACGAGCAAAAGCCGATGCAAATGGAGAACGCCTTCGTCTATCCAGATGGCACCCGTGCCACCTTCCAGCTAGGCATCCAACCCGTGCCTGAGGGGGTCTTTGTGCTCTCGCTCGACATCACGGAGCGCAAACGGGCGGAAGAGAAGATCAACCAACTCAACGCTGAGCTGGAGCAGCGCGTGATCGAACGCACGGCCCAGCTCGAAGCGGCCAACAAGGAGCTGGAATCCTTCAGCTACTCTGTCTCACATGATCTGCGCGCCCCACTGCGGGCGATGGACGGCTTCTCCCGCGCGTTGCAGGAAGACTGTTCAGCGCAGCTTTCCTGCGATGGCCAGCGTTACCTGCAAATTATCCGTAATAGCGCGCAGAGGATGGGCCACTTGATTGATGATCTGCTGACCTTCTCTCGTCTAAGCCGGGTGCCCCTAAGCAAGCGCACGATTGATACACGGCTGCTCGTGCAGTCCGCCTTGGATGATCTCAGCACCGTGCGCGAAGGACGACAGATAGACCTCCGCATCAGCGAGCTTCCCACTTGCGAGGGCGATCCGGCTTTGTTAAGACAGGTCTGGATCAACCTGCTGTCCAACGCCTTCAAATACACCCTGAAACGTGAGGCGGTGGTGGTGGAGATTGGCTGCACCGTTGAGCCCGAAAGGAACGTCTATTTTGTGCGCGACAATGGAACCGGATTTGATATGCGCTACGTCCACAAGCTCTTCGGCGTTTTCCAGCGGCTCCATCGTGTCGAGGACTACGAAGGCACAGGAGTCGGCCTCGCCATTGTGCAACGCATCATCCATCGGCATGGTGGCGCTGTCTGGGCTGACGCGGCCTTGGATCAGGGTGCGACCTTTTACTTCACCCTTCAAGAAGCCAACAAGTGATGAATCAATCAAACATCGTGGAGATACTGCTGGTCGAGGACAGCCTCGAAGACCTCGAACTCACCCACCGATCCCTGCAAAAGGCCAATCTGGGCAATCACATCCACACGACTCGTGATGGCGCGGAGGCTCTGGACTTCATCTTTTGTGAAGGCGCGTATGCCACACGCCGGATTGAAGACACGCCCAAGCTCATCCTGCTCGATCTGAAGCTGCCCAAAGTGGACGGGCTGGAGGTGCTTCAGCGCATCAAGGCGGACCCGCGCACCCGTCACATCCCCATCGTCATGCTGACCTCCTCCAAAGAGCAGACAGACGTAGTGAAGAGCTACCATCTAGGAGTGAACAGCTATCGTGAAGCCGGTGGACTTTGAGCGTTTTTCGGCTGCCGTTCAGGAATTGGGCATGTATTGGCTCCTGCTTAATCAACCTCCTCAACTAGAGAAATAGAAACATGCTACCACTGCGCGTCCTGATAGCAGAGGACAATCCTAACGATACCGAGCTGGTCCTGCGTGAGCTACACCGCGCGGGCTACGATCTCGAATGGCTGCGTGTAGATACGGAAGCTGACTATCTCAAACAGCTTCACCCCGGACTGGATATTATTCTCTCCGACTATGACATGCCTACGTTCAGTGGACCGCGCGCCTTGAGATTGCTCAAGGAGAGCGGGCTGGACATTCCCTTCATCATCATTTCAGGAACCATCGGCGAGGAAGTGGCCGTGGAAGTGATGAAGATGGGCGCTGCGGATTATCTGCTCAAAGACCGCCTCGTGCGGCTAGGCCCAGCCGTGCGTCAGGCCGTGGAGCAGGGCCAGTTACGCCGCAAGGGGAAGCAGATGGAAGCAGCCCTACGGCAGAGTGAGGAACGCTTTGCTAGCGCGTTCGAGAATGCGCCCATCGGTGTGGCTCTCGTTTCTACAGACGGCCATTGGATCAAAGTCAACCGGGCCCTCTGCGAGTTGGTCGGTTATTCTGAAACCGAATTGCTCGCAGCCTCATTTCAGGACATCACCCATCCTGATGACCTCGAAATGGATCTGGAATATGCGCGCCAGATGCTCGCGAGAGAGATCAATTCCTACCAAATGGAGAAACGCTACGTCCACGCTCAGGGGCACCTCATTACGGTCATCTTGAGCGTATCGTTAGTCCCAGACAGTCAGGGCCAGCCCGCCTATTTCATCTCCCAGATTCAGGACATCACCAGCCGGAGAGAGGCGGAATTAAAAATTCGTTTCAATGAGCAGCGCTACCGCTCACTGGTGGAAGCCACGACCGCCATCGTTTGGGACACGCCCGCTTCAGGCGAATTCGAGGTGGAGCAGCCCAGTTGGAGCGCCTTCACCGGACAGAGCTTTGCAGAGCTTCAAGGCTGGGGCTGGCTGGACGCCATCCATCCTGAAGATCGCGCTGAAACCGCACGGGGGTGGTCAGCCGCCGTCGCCTCACGCACCCTCTATAAAGTGGAGCACCGAGTGCGCGCTCATGATCAAAGCTACCACCACATGGCCGTCAGCGCCGTGCCCATCCTGGCGGAGGATGGAACGATCCTGCAATGGATCGGCATTCACAGCGATGTCACCGCCCGCAAGCAATCCGAAGCGGCCCTGGAAAAAGCTCACCGGGAACTGGTGGAAGCCTCACATCAGGCCGGCATGGCAGAGGTGGCCGCAGGCGTCCTGCATAACGTCGGCAACGTTCTCAACAGCGTCAATGTCGCCTCCTACTGGGTAGCGGACACTCTCAGGAAATCCAAGGCGACGAACCTGTCTAAAGTCGTCCTCATGCTGCGTGAGCATGAGGAGGATTTGGGAGCCTTTCTTACGACTGATCCCAAAGGCCGACTCCTGCCCGGCTATCTCTCGCAACTAGCGGATCATCTGGCGGATGAACAGGAGTCAGCGCTTAGGGAATTAGCCGAGCTGCAAAAGAACATCGAACACATCAAGGAGATCGTAAACGTGCAGCAGAGCTTCGCCAGTGTCTCAGGATTGATGGAGACGCTCCAAGTGACTGACATCGTGGATGACGCACTGAGAATGAATTCCAGTTCCTTCCTTCGTCACGATACTCAGGTGCTCACCGAATTTGAAAACCTTCCCCCAGTCGCACTCGAAAAACACAAGGTGCTGCAAATCCTAGTCAACCTCATCCACAATGCCCGGCGGGCCTGTGATGACTCCAAGCGCCCTGACAAACAGTTGATCCTACGTGTGACCGGCGGGAAAGAATCCATGCGTATCAGCGTGACCGACAACGGCATCGGCATCCCCGCTGAAAACCTCAACCGCATCTTCAATCACGGCTTCACCACGAAAAAAGACGGCCACGGCTTCGGCCTGCACAGTGGCGCAAATGCCGCCAAAGAAATGGGCGGCAAACTCACCGTTCACAGTGATGGCCCCGGCCACGGTGCCACGTTTACGCTGGAACTACCCGTCAACCAAGGCATCCAAGCGTAAGTCGGCTGAGCGCTCATAGGGAGAGTAATGCGATTTACAGCGTGAACAACGCAGGATTGAGACGCCCTACTCCTTGCAACTGAAACACCTTAAGGACCAACCACTTTGATTCGTGACCGTCGGAGGATAGGGCACCGATGTCGCGAACATCTACGGCAAGGAACTCCCCAGCACCCGCTTCAGCCTCATGATCGAGGAGACCATGCTCCAGGCCGTGCGCGTGGATGCCGTCTGCGTTTGCGTGAACCTCTTCCAAATCCCCGGCGCACCCGAAGTCCATCAGCAATGCGTCGAGAACATCCTCAAGCTCAAACCGCAGGCCGATTACTACGGCATGCCCATGATGATCGAGCCCCTCGTCTTCCAACCGAACGCGCAAGCTGGTGGCTACATGGTGGATGGCGATGTCGTGAAGATCAGCCACCTGGTCCGTCAAGCCGTCGAGCTCGGTGCCGACATCATCAAAGGTGATCCCACCGATGACGTGAGCCTTTATCATCAAGTCGTCGAAGTCGCCGGAGGC
>JANYJH010000446.1 GCA_025361865.1 Phragmitibacter sp. | reverse complement strand
GTCGAATCTATCCTGTTCGCACCGCCAGCCACACGAACAAGAGACGATGGTTGCGCTTCTCCGGCTTTTACGGTCAATCCATGGGAATCAGAGCCTCCTCACGTCGGCTGCTACTTTTCTGATGCGACCAATGCGATCATTTCGTCAGTCGGGCATGTGACTTCTCTCGCTTTGATTCCCTCACAAAAAAGAGCAGAGCCTTTCGGCTCTGCTCTCTCCCGCGCTCTTACGAGCGCGGCTGAAGTTGGTTGCGGCCTGAAGGCCGCGCTCCGTTAATTACGCTTCTTGGGAAGCTTCGGTCTTCGCGCCGTCTTTCTCTTTCAGGACGGCTTTGCGGCTCATCTTGACGCGGCCTTTGTCATCAACGCCGATGCACTTGGCAGTGACGACGTCGCCGACTTTGACGACGTCTTCCACGACGTTCACGCGGAAGTCCGCGAGCTCGCTGATGTGGATGAGGCCGTCTTTCTTGCCGCCGAGGGAGATGAACGCGCCGAAGTTCGTCGTGCTGACGATGCGTCCGGTGTAGTTACGGCCCACTTCGACTTCGCCGACGGTGTTGTTGACGAGTTCCAGCGCGCGCTCAAGGGCTTCCTTGGAGGAGGCGTAGATGAGCACGGTGCCGTCGTCCTGGATGCTGATGTCAGCACCGGACTCGGCCTGGATGGCCTTGATGTTCTTGCCGCCAGGTCCGATGAGTTCACCGATCTTGTCAGGGTTGATCTTGGTCTTCTCGATGCGCGGTGCGAACTCGCTCAGGGCGGCTGGTGCGCTGATGGATTCGTTCATCACTTTGAGGATGTCCGTGCGACCGACTTTAGCTTTGGCGATGGCTTCCACGAGGATGCTCAAAGGAATGCCAGGGAGCTTCAAGTCAAGCTGGTAGCCGGTGACGCCGAGGTCGGTGCCGCAGAGCTTGAAGTCCATATCGCCGAAGTGATCTTCGCTGCCGAGGATGTCGAGCATCGTGAGGTAGCGGCTCATCTTGTCGTTGGAATCGAACTCGGACACCAAGCCGACGCTGATGCCGGCAACCGGGCGCTTAAGAGGCACACCAGCATTGAGCAAGGCCATGACGCCGGAGCAAACCGAAGCCATTGACGTGGAGCCGTTGGATTCCATTACTTCGCTGCTCACGCGCATGGCGTAAGGGAAGTCTTCTGCGGACGGGATCACAGGCTCAACGGAACGCTCAGCGAGCGCGCCGTGGCCGATTTCACGGCGGTTCTGGCCACCGAAGCGACCGGTTTCACCCACGCTGAAGGGAGGGAAGTTGTAATGAAGAATGAAGCGCTTCGTATCCACGCCACCTGCGTAGGTGTCCATGTCCTGAGCTTCATCGAGAGGAGCCAGAGTGGCGAGAGCGACGGCCTGGGTTTCACCACGGGAGAACAATGCGGAACCGTGGGAGCGAGGGATCAAACCGACTTCACCGGTGAGCACGCGAAGCTCGTCAATGCCACGACCGTCACAGCGGCTTTGCTTGTCCAGAATGCTGATGCGGAAGGCTTTCTTCTGCATGTAGTCAAAGGCTTGGCTGATCTCGAAGTTGCCCGCTTCAGGGAACTTGGCCTTGATCGCGGCTTCCACTTCATCACGCAAAGCGCCCACGGCATTCTGGCGTTCGATCTTGCTGGGGCGATAGAGTGCGCCTTCGATGCGGCTGCCTGCGACTTCGTAAGCGACTTCCAGCAACTCATCTTTCACGAGCATGAGCTTCACGACGCGCTTCGGCTTGTTCACCAGAGCGGCGAGCTGTTCCTGAACAGCGACGAGCACCTGCACCTGCTCTTGAGCAAAGGCGAGCGCCTTGATGAACTCGTCTTCAGGCAGTTCGTTCGCCGCGCCTTCGATCATGATGACCTCGGTCTTGTTGCCGACATAAACTAGATCGAGATCGCTCTTCTCACGCACGGCATGAGTCGGGTTCACCACGAACTGGCCGTTCACACGACCCACGCGCACGGCACCGATGGGGCCTGCGAAAGGAATATCAGACACGCAAAGAGCTGCGGAAGCACCGTTCATCGCGAGGATGTCGGAATCGTTCTCGCCATCAGCGCTCATGAGGATGGCGACGATCTGCGTATCAAAGAGATAGCCCTTCGGGAACAACGGACGCAATGGGCGGTCCGTCATGCGGCAGGTGAGGATTTCCTTTTCTGTTGGACGGCCTTCACGCTTGAAGTAGCCACCGGGGAACTTGCCAGCAGCAGCGGCCTTTTCCTTGTATTCGACGGAGAGTGGGAACCAGTCCTGGCCTTCCTTCACCTTCGTCGCGGAGACGGCGGTCACGATGACGATGGTGTCGCCCATGCGGACGGTCACGGCACCGTCAGCGAGCTTCGCTAACTTGCCGGTTTCGATGGTGATGTCTCCTCCTGGGAGAGCTGCGGTAATGGTATGAATGGACATGTGAATATGATTTCTAGTTGGTTTGTTCTTGGGTCTTGGCCGCTGTCCTAGTTGCTGGTCTTTAGTTGGTGGTTAATAGGCTGAAATGAGGTGCCCCTTGTATTTGGGACAGGCGTTCGTGGCTCCTTGGGAGCCTGCATTTTCTCAGTCTATCAACACTCAACTCTGAACCATCAATGTGATGACTAGCAGCAGTTGTTTGTCAGTTTGCGTTCGAGGCAGGACAAGCCGTCTGGCTGTCTGTGTTGCAGCCATCCTGGCTGCTTCGGGATGAAACGACAGGCAGGATGCCCATCACACCCACAGGCTGGAAGCCCGTGCTACTCTCAAAGCAGAAAGGCGAGACCCTTTCGAGCCTCGCCTTCCGGCAAACTTTAGCGGCGCAGTTTCAGAGCCTTTAACAGGCTGGTGTAACGGGGCTCTTCGGTATCTTTAAGATAGTCGAGGAGCTTGCGGCGACGGGCCACCATTTGCAGCAGGCCACGGCGGGAGTGATGATCCTTCGCGTTGGCGTTGAGGTGCTGCTGGAGGTGATTGATGCGGGTAGTGATGCGCACGACTTGCACGTCAGCACTGCCGGTGTCCTTCTCATGTAGCTGGAAGGGCTTGGAATCTGTGGTAGCGATTTCGCTCATGTTATTTCTGGTATTCGACCCCGCCAACCTGACGGGAAGGTTTCCTTTTGTGGAGCGCGAAGTTTGGCACGTATTAAACACAGCGCAAATGGAAAGTGCTGTTCCCTTGCTATACTTTAAGTCCTCGCGCGGGAATCCCGCTTCATCTTATAAATGGTGCTCGTATCAGGTAACGCAATTGCTCCCATTTTTTGCTTGAACAAGCGCATATAGTCAGCATTACTGACGATCACTCAAGCCGACGTTCAATTCTGCGGTCGATTATGAAAACCACTCCCAGCCTACTCCTTGCCATCATCATTAGCTTTGGCCTTGCCGCCTGTCATCAGGATGCTCCGCCCATGCAGATGCCGCCGCCAGCGGTGACCGTCACTCATCCGACGAAGCAGAAGATCGTGGAGTGGGATGAATTCACCGGACGGCTGGATGCCGCTGAGTCCGTGAATCTCTACTCGCAGGTCACGGGTTACTTGCAGTCCGTTCACTTCAAGGACGGAGCCGAAGTGAAGAAGGGCGATCCTCTTTTCACCATCGACCCACGGCCTTTTCAGGCGGTATTAGATCAGGCCTCGGCCAGCCTCGAACGCTCCAAGGTCATGCTGGATCAGGCCAAGAGCGAATTTGATCGCGCCAAAGATCTGGTCAATACGAAGGTCGTTTCCACGGAAGATTACGACAAACGAAACCTCGCCGTTCTTGAAGCTCAAGCGGCGATGAGGGCCGCGCAAGCCACCGTCGAGTCCGCGCAACTGAACGTCGAATACACCGAGGTCAAAGCGCCCATCAATGGCCGCATCGGTCGCCGTCTCATGGATGTCGGCGGCTTGGTCATCGGCGGACCGATGGGGGCCACGATGCTCGGTAGCATCGTCTCCGTTGATCCCATCTACTGCTACATTGATGCGGATGAACTCAGCGTGCTGAAATACCAGCGGCTCAATCGTGAAGGCAAACGCGAGAGCGCTCAGGAGAACCAGATCCCTTGTGAAATGGCGCTCGCAGACGACACCGGCTACCCGCATACAGGCGTGATCGACTTCGTGGACAACCGCTTGAACCCCGCGACGGGAACCATCAGCGCCCGCGCCGTCTTCGCCAATGCCAAGCCCGAACGCGGCCAGCGCGTCTTGCAACCTGGCTTCTTCGCCCGCGTTCGTGTCCCCGGCAGCAGCGATTACGAAGGACTCGTGATCGACGACAAAGCCGTGGGTGCGGATCAGGCCCAGAAAGTGGTGCTCGTCGTGAATGAGAAAAACATCGTGGAGCCCCGCCCCGTCGTCGTCGGCCCCGTCATCAATGGCAAGCGAGTCATCCGCAGCGGACTCACGGAGAAGGACAGCGTCATTGTTAATGGGCAGGCGAAGGTGCGTCCGGGGATGCCGGTTTCACCTGTCACCGAGGAAGAAGCAGGAAAGACGAAAATGAAGAATTAGAAATTAAGAATTAAGAATTTTATGGGTGATAGCGGTGAGCCAAACATTGTGTTGGAGAAGAGTTATGATTTCGCGCTGGCGATCATAGGACTCTACCAACGAATGGTTGATATGAGAGAGTTCGTTCTTTCCAAACAACTCCTGCGAAGCGGCACCAGCATTGGTGCGAATGTGGAGGAAGCTCAAGGCGCACAAAGCACGAAAGACTTTATCAGCAAGTTATCCATCGCCTTCAAAGAGGCCCGTGAATCCCGCTACTGGCTTCGACTGCTCAACCGCAGCACGCTCTGTGTGCTCGACTACAAACCCTACCTCATCCAAGTCGAAGAACTCATCAGGCTACTCTCGTCCATTATCAAAACTTCCAAAGCAAGACTGTAGAAACTCACCCCTCCACATTCTTAATTCTTAATTTCCAATTCTTAATTCCTATCTCATAAGCGATGAACTTTGCCCGTTTCTTTATCGACCGCCCCATCTTCGCCGCAGTGCTCTCCATCGTGATCACGCTGGCGGGCATCCTCTCGCTGTTCAGTCTATCCATTGCGCAATATCCCGAGGTCGCGCCGCCCACGGTGCTGGTTTCGGCTCGCTATCCGGGGGCTAATCCAGAGGTGTTGGCGCAGACCGTGGCGCGCCCCATCGAACAGGAAATCAATGGCGTGGAGAACATGCTCTACATGTCATCGAACAGCACCTCAGACGGCACTTGCACCATCACGGTGACTTTCAAGCTGGGCACTGATCTCGACCTCGCGCAGGTGCAGGTGCAGAACCGCGTCTCCGTCGCTTCCGCGCGGTTGCCAGAAGACGTGCGCCGCCTTGGCATCACCACCGTGAAGCAATCGCCGAACTTCACGCTCGTCGTGAATCTCGTCTCACCGGACAATAGTCTGAGCGATCTCTACGTCGGCAACTACGCCCTGCTGAATGTCAAAGACGAGCTCGCCCGGCTGCCTGGCGTCGGCCTTGTGCAGAACTTTGGCGGCAGTGAATACTCCATGCGTATCTGGCTTGATCCCGACAAAATCTCCGCGCGCAACCTGACCGTGTCGGATGTGGTCAACTCCATCCGTGAGCAGAACGTCCAGGCCGCAGCGGGCATCCTCGGCGCACCGCCCGCGCCGACGAACACGCCTTATCAGCTCACCGTCACCACGCAGGGCCGTCTGGTGGAGACCTCCGAGTTTGAGAACATCATCGTCAAGCGCGGTGAGAACGGCCAGGTCACGCGCATCAAAGATGTCGCCCGCGTTGAACTCGCTGGCCGCAACTACAACATGGAAGCCTACCTCGATGGCCAGGCCACCGCCGCGCTCGGCATCTTCCAGCTCCCCGGCTCCAACGCCCTGGAAACCAGCGCCGCCGTCCATAAGAAGATGGAAGAACTCAAGCGCAACTTCCCGCCGGGCCTTGATTGGAAGATCGTTTATGACACCACGATGTTCACGAAGAAGTCCATCGAAGCCGTCATTCATACCTTCATCGAGGCGCTGCTCCTCGTCGTCCTCGTCGTCATCCTGTTCCTGCAAAACTGGCGCGCCTCCGTCATCCCGCTCCTCGCGGTGCCCGTCTCCATCATCGGCACCTTCCTCGTGATGAAACTCTTCGGCTTCTCGTTGAATAATCTCACCATGTTCGGCCTCGTCCTCGCCATCGGCATCGTCGTGGATGACGCCATCGTCGTCGTGGAGAACGTAGAGCGAAACATGGCCCTCGGCTTGAGTGCGCTGGCCGCCGCGCGGAAGGCGATGGAAGAAGTCAGCGGCCCCGTCATAGCCGTCGCCGTCGTGCTCACCGCCGTCTTCGTGCCCACCGCGTTCATGACCGGCTTGACCGGGCAGTTCTACAAACAGTTCGCCCTCACCATCGCCGTCTCCACCATCATCTCCGCCTTTAATTCTCTCACCCTCTCCCCTGCCCTCAGCGCCATCTTGCTGAAGCCCCATAGCGAGAAGCCCGACTGGTTCCAGCGGCTCATTAACTTCCTCTTCGGCTGGCTCTTCAAGTCCTTCAACTGGGCCTTCGACAAGCTCTCCCACGGTTATGCAGGCATCGTGAAGCGCACGCTGCGCTTTTCCGTGATCGCCTTGCTCCTCTATGGCGGCCTGCTCATCCTCACCGGCACCATCTTCACGAAGGTGCCCTCCGGCTTCGTTCCCAGCAGTGATAAGGGCTACCTCATCGCCTTCGCCCAACTCCCGGACGCCTCCTCCATTGAGCGCACCCGCGTCGTCACGCATGAGATGAAGAAAGTCGCCCTCAGCATCCCCGGCGTCGCGAACGTCATGGAGCTGCCCGGCTTCTCCCTCCTCACCGGCGGCACCATGCCGAACGCCGGCACACTCTTCCTCATCCTGGATGACTTTGAAAAACGAGGCCAAGACCCCGCCCAGAGCATGGGCTCCATCCTCGGGCAGATCGGCATGAGATACGGAGCCATGCAGGAGGCCATGGTCTTCTGCTTCCCCCCGCCGCCCGTCGATGGCGTCGGTAACGCAGGCGGCTTTAAGATGCTCATTAAGGACAACACCTCCAAAGGTAAAGACGCCCTCGCAGAAGCCGCCTTCGGCATGATGATGAAGGCCAACGGCATCCCCGGCTTGACCAGCGTCTTCACCACCATGCGGCCAAACGTCCCCCAGATCGCCATTGATGTGGATCGCATCAAGGCGAAGAGCATCGGCGTGAAGCTCGCGGACATCTTCGATACCCTGCAAACCTGCCTCGGCTCCGTCTATGTGAACGACTTCAACCGCTTCGGGCGAGTCTATCAAGTCACCGCTCAAGCCGAGGCCAAATACCGCGTCTCCGCTGCGGACATCACCCGGCTAAAAGTCCGCAACGACCGCAACGAGATGGTGCCCCTCGGAGCCTTAGTGCAAGTCCGCGAGACCACCGGGCTCGACGTCGCCAGCAGCTTCAACACCGCCTCCAGCGCCGACCTCTCCGGCGGCACCCTCCCCGGCGTCTCCTCCGGTTACGCCATCGCCGCCATGGAAAAGCTGGCCAATGCCGAGCTCCCCCAAGGCTTCAGCTTCGAGTGGACAGAGCTCGCCCTGCAAGAGATCCTCGCCGGGAACAGCGCCCTCTACATCTTCCCCCTCTGCGTGCTCCTCGTCTTCCTCGCCCTCGCCGCGCAGTATGAAAGCTGGACCCTCCCCCTCGCCATCATCTTGATCGTCCCCATGTGCATCCTCTCCGCCCTCCTCGGCGTCATGGTGCGCGGGTTTGACAACAACGTCTTCACCCAGATCGGCCTCGTCGTCCTCGTCGGGCTCGCCTCAAAGAACGCCATCCTTATCGTCGAATTCGCCCGCCAGCTCGAAGACCAGGGCCGCAGCGCCTTGGATGCCGCCGTGGAAGCCGCCCGCCTCCGCTTGCGCCCCATCCTCATGACCAGCTTCGCCTTCATCCTCGGCGTCGTGCCCTTAGTGTGGGCCGAAGGCGCAGGCGCAGAAATGCGGCAAGCCCTCGGCACCGCCGTCTTCTCCGGCATGATCGGCGTTACCTTCTTCGGCCTGATCCTGACCCCCGTGTTCTACGTTGTGATCAGGAAGTTCTCCGCGAAGAAAGTGGCTGACGCTCCCGCAGTGGTGGCTTTGGAACCCGCCGCGTGAGAGGGACTGCTTTGCCCCCAGCGCTAGCGAGACGCGCTTCGTGCTCAGAAAGTAGTCCAGAGCTTTAGCTCGACCTGGCCTTTCTCACCCACACAACGCCTTACAAGCTAAAGCTTGCGACTACTTTGCCCCCTGCGCCGCCCCAATGCGCTCGCGAGCGGCCTTAGCACACTGAAAGTAGTCCAGAGCTTTAGCTCGACCTGGCCTTTCTCACCCACGCAACGCCTTACAAGCTAAAGCTTGCGACTACTTTGCCCCCTGCGCCGTTTCAATGCGTTCGCGTGCCGCCTTGGCATGCTTTGAATACGGATGCTCGGAGCCTAAAGCTTTCGTCCACACCTGCTCCGCCCGCTGCATGAAGGCCAGCGCTTCCGGCAGTTGCTTCTGAGCTTCGAGGCAGAGCGCTAGGTTGAAGCAAGACCGCGCCACATCAGGATGCTCCGCGCCTAGCACGCGCTCTCGGATCTTCAATACCGCCCGATGCTCCTGCTCCGCCTCCGCATACTTCCCTTGGTCATCCAGCGCGATGGCCAGATTATTCCCGCTCGACAAGGTATCGGGATGTTCCGCGCCCAGCACGCGCTCTTGGATCATCAACACCGCCCGATGCTCCTGCTCCGCCTCGGCATACTTGCCTTGGGCGCGCAGCGCATTGGTCAGATTGTTCCGGCTCGACAAGGTATCGGGATGCTCCGCGCCCAGCACGCGCTCGCGGATCGCCAGCACCGCGCGATGCTCCGCCTCCGCCTCGGCATTTTTGCCCTGCGCACGCAGCGCGACGGCCAGATTGGTTCGGATCG
>JANYJH010000407.1 GCA_025361865.1 Phragmitibacter sp. | reverse complement strand
TGGAAGACCGCATCCTTCAGGAAGAAGGGCCGCGCCGAAAGAAGCAGCCTGCTGAGAAAAGCACCTCGCGTAGAGTTGAGATCAGTTAAACGAACCACTCCGGTAGCGGTGCTTCAAAACGGAGGCGCTTCCCGCTCACCGGATGATGAAAGCTCAAGCGCCACGAGTGCAGACACAGCGGCGCTTCTTCCACGGAAAGCGTTTGCAGTTCACCCACTCGCTGGTCGGGCAGGTAAACGGGATCGCCGCACACCGGCAGCCCCATTTGCCAGAGATGAATGCGGATCTGATGCGTCCGTCCGGTGAGCGGATTAGCTTCGAGTAAGGTCGTGTCGTCCGGCAGACGACGCACCACCTTGAAGTCCGTGCGAGCGGGCTTCCCCTCCTCTTCATCAATCGCCCGTGAACCCGCCACGCCGGGCTCTGAGCCAATCGCCGCCGAGCAAGTAAACGTGTCCTCACTCGGAGATCCCATCACGCGAACGAGATAGGTCTTCTCCACCTCCCCCTTCGCAAACTGGGTCTGCACCAACGAGGCGAAATGCTTGTTCCGCGTCGCCACCATGAGGCCTGCCGTATTCGCATCCAGACGATGCGCGGGCTGCGGCCTTTGCGGATGATAAACCTGCGACAGAATAAACTTTAACGTGTTGCGATTGAAGCGCCCACTGGGGTGAATGGGCAGCGGCGCGGGCTTGTGCAGAACGATGATGGCCTCGTCCTCATGCAGAATGCGAATGTCCGGGCTCACGTCCGGCTCCACGGTTCCGGGCACGAGCTGAATCAGCTTCGCTCCAGCCCTCACGATGTCCGTCGTCTTCAGCGGTCGTTTGTAATCATTCAGCATCCGACCGGACGTGCAGACGCCTTCCCAATGCTCACGCGAGAGATGGCTGAACATACCGCAGAGAGCCTCGATCAACGGCACGCCATCATAGGCTTCGGTGATCCGCATCGGGCGGTAGTTGTCATACGGAACGGAGCCCGGTAGAGGCGTCGTCACCCGCCTGATCGCCTTTGCCCGTTCCGCCAAAACGCTCATCATATCCTCGACCGGAGCCTTCCAGCAATACGGGCAGGATTGGCCCCGGACATAATGAGGGGACGCCTGCTCCTCCTTCGTCAGCGGCGACTGACAGGCAAAGCAAAGAGCCGAATCTGTTTCTTCCAGATGAGGATCAAGACCAACGCGTTGATCAAAGACGAAGCACTCTCCGTGATAGTGAGCCGGGCCGCATTCCTCGAAGTATTTCAAGATGCCGCCATCCAGTTGCAGCACGTTTTTGAAGCCTTCACGCTCCATGAACGGCCCTGCTTTTTCACAGCGAATGCCCCCTGTGCAAAACATCACGATGGGCTGCTCCTTCATGGCTTCCGGCATCTTCGCCACCGCCGCTGGGAACTCGCGGAAGTGATCAATATCGAGCACCATTGCATTATCAAACGTGCCCAGCTTCACCTCGTAATCATTGCGCGTGTCCAGCAGCGTCAGCGGTCGGCCTTCGTCCAGCCATTGCTTCAACTGCTTCGCCGTCAGCTTCGGCGAGGTGCGGCGCGCAGGATCAATCCCTTCCACGCCGAACGAGATAATCTCCTTCTTCAAACGCACGAGCATTCGCCGGAAAGGCTGCGCCGCACTCTCGCTCACCTTTGGCGTCAAATCCTCCAAACCCGGCCAACCACGCAACTCCGTGAGCAGTTGTTCAATCGACTCCGCCCCGCCCGCCACGAACAGATTGATCCCCTCAGGACTGATCAGAATCGTTCCCTTCAAGCCCCAGGCCTTGCACTTCGCCGTCAGTTCCTCACGCAATGAGCGAAGGTTTTCGAGACGGGCAAATTTGTAAGCGGCTATGTTCGTGATGACTGACATGGGCCGACAACATGAGCCAGAAAGGAGGCGGGCTCAACTGGCTAGAACATCTCCGTCTGACCTTCACGCGAGAGACTGCATCACTGGCAAGGATAGCAATACACCCTCAGAGGTATTGGTCTTAGGCGGGGAGTGTGTAGATTAGATGTCATGAAATGGGCACGCTGGATTGAGCAGCCGCGTTTGCTGGCTGTGCTGACCCTGGCGTTTGCACTGGTGCCGGTGTGGCTGGCGCTGGTCACGTATCGGGATGCGAAACAGAAGGATGAGAGGGTCTATGATACTACGGCACAGGTTCTCGCGGAGCA
>JANYJH010000185.1 GCA_025361865.1 Phragmitibacter sp. | reverse complement strand
CGAAATGGAAGACCTCTGAGTCGTAGGCGGGACGCCAACTTCAGCACGCGGGACGCGTGCGCTCTCCACCAGAAGCAGCCCAAAGCGTTCCCCAAGGAGTAGGCTCAAGCCCCCGCGACCGCGAAGCGTCCAACCACCGTTATCATCGCGGCTTCGCGCAATGATAAGCCTGTTCGTTAGGAATTTGACGGTCGCCACAAAATACAGAATGTCAGACCCAAGAGAACGGATACTCCAGCAAAACAGACGGCCGGAACGAATAAAATATATCGCCAAGACAAGAACATAGAAGCAATATTCACCAACGCCACAGAACAGACAATCGGACGAACAAGAACCGGCACGGATTTCGCAATGGAAGCGAGTTGCCATAGCAAAAGTGCTTGACCGAAAAGGTAGGCAGAAATAACGAGGCCGAACCCGAGATAGAAGTCCAAGTATGTGCGAGACATACCCTGGATTGAAAACTGGAACGATCTCATCGCACGCAAAACCTCGGTGTCTCCGATAGGTGACCAAAAACTGAATCCGCCGGCTGTGTGGCCGACTGCAAGTAGTAGTGTAAGCACTGCTGCGACTCGTAGTAATAACGTAGATTTCATGTTGTGTTCAAATTTAATGCTTAACGAGAACAAGATCAGCTACAGGCGGAGTGCGGCGCGGCCTGTGCGGGAAGGGTGGTCACCCCTTCAGCGCCCATTCCAACAAGGCCTGCGCGTCACGCCAGATGCCTTCTCTGGAGTCATTGAGGACGACGACGATGCGGCGCTTCCCGTCTTTCTGACCGCTGCATATCAGGCAATGGCCGGCTTCATCCGTGTAACCGGTTTTCATACCATCACACAGGGGGTAGTTATGCAGGACGTGATTGGTGTTCGTGAGCGTCTCGGTCTGGCCATTCGGTTTCTGGAAGACGTAGGTTTTAAGCGTGACGATCTCCCTGATCTCAGGCAGCACGTCATCCGCCTTCGCGACTAGGGACATATCCCGCGCGGTGGAGTATTGGTTCTCAATGGGCAGGCCATTGGGATTGGCGAAGTGGGAGTTCTTCATGCCCAGCTTCTCAGCTCGCGCGTTCATCTTGTCCGCGAAGGCTTCGAGTGAGCCTGCATTATCCCGGGCTAAGGCTTGAGCAATGTCATTCGCGCTCTTTACGAGCAATGCCGTGAGCAACTGACGACGCGGATAGGCATCGCCTGTTTTCAATCCGATGCGCACCGGCGCGCACTTGGTGTCTGATTCTTGGACGATCAAATTACCATCGAGATTTCCCGCTTCGATCACGATGAGTGAGGTCAGTAGCTTCTGCGTGCTGGCGACGGGGCCGCGCTTGTCCGCGTTCTTTTCAAAGAGCACGATGTCCGTCAGCGGATCAATGACGATCACGCGGTCCGCAGATATCCTCGGCACCGGGCCGCGACGTTCCTGCTCTTCGATGGAGGCACGGAGTTGTTTGGCTTTGAGCAACTCGGCTTCGGCTTCCGTCTTCAGCTTTTTCAGCTCGGCCCGTTGAGTTTCGATTTCAGCCTGAGCTTTTTCAATGGCCTTTTCCCGTTCGATCAACTTCGCCGCACTGGCCTTCGTTTCAGCCTCGCGTGAGGTCACATCATGTTCACGGGCTTCCAGTGCCGCTTTGGCTTGAGCGGCTTCTTTGGCCTTCTTCGGGTCTTCACAACCGACACCCAAAAGCAGGCCGCAGGCGATGAGAAGCGTGCGGAATCCTAGCGATTTCCATGAAGGCCGGAGGCTGGCGGTTTGAGATCGGATCATAATTCACTCATCAAGGCTTTCAGTTGGCGGGCTGGCCACTGGCCAGGAGCATTCGACTGGCCAAGATAGCCGTAGTTCAAAACAGAGCCGCATTTCGCCAGCAGAAGCCGTGAGACGCGCCCGAGCTGTCCCATGCCCATGACACTGAGCGGCACGCGTTTCTCCTCGCTCAGAATGAGGAGCAGACGGGCCAAATCATCCGGGCTGCGAAGGTTCGTGGCTATCTTAACGGCATCGAGCTTGTGCTGAAGGCCGAATTCAATCGCGCCTTGCAGAACCTCCTTCATCGGGGTGCTATTAAAGTCATGAAAGGAACCGATGACGCTGATGCCGAGAGATTGCGCTTTTCGCACCAGCGGAAGCATTTCCGTGGCACAGCGCAGCTCAATATCCATGAAAGCGGCGTAAGGAAGGAGCGCTTCCAGCAGAATGGTGCGCTGGGCGGTGGAGAGCTGGCCGTGCCCACCTTCATCAGGGTGGCGAGCCGTGATGAGGAGCGGCAACGGCAGATGGGAGGCGTGCTTAACCAGTTCAGCGAGAGGGAGATCAATCGAATCCAGTCGCAACTCTAAAACGTCACATTCGTCTGACGGGAGTGTCACTTGTGAGAGGCCTTCCAGCGTTGCAGAAGTGCTAACGGCACCCACAACGAGCGGATTGTTAGCTGATAACTGGTTATTTCTAGAAAAATATTGCGCCATTATAAAATCTATATTATTCTTTAATGTTCCCTAAGTAATCTGTCACTGCATTTCACCCTTCGCCTCATTATGTTAGGTCGTCGCCAAGAAATCAATCTTCAGCTCCACCAACTGGTTGATTTCATCCTCTTGGCGGTCTGTTTATGGCTTAGCTATACCCTGAGAGCGCATGTCGTAGTGGCTCTTTTTCCCAAATCTGAGGAATTACCTCCGTTCTCGGATTTCATTTGGGTTCTCGCAGTGATCGCACCGTTCACGCCGATCTTTTTGGAAATGCAGGGTTTCTACAGTAATTTGACGG
The DNA here is from genome assembly GCA_025361865.1 of Phragmitibacter sp. Taxonomy (GTDB): domain Bacteria; phylum Verrucomicrobiota; class Verrucomicrobiia; order Verrucomicrobiales; family Verrucomicrobiaceae; genus JANYJH01. The sequence goes on along the minus strand of JANYJH010000185.1, from coordinate 16,317 downwards.
GAAAAACGCTAAGGCTATCCTTATGGCAACTCGGCGGCACCTTGATCTGGATCGGCGTTATGCTGGGGTTCTGCGAAGTCTTCTTGCATTGGCGGGTTTACAGCCGTGCGCTTCTGGTTTTTCAAGGCTTCCTCGGTGGAGGTGCCTTGCTCCTGCGTGAAGCATTGGTAAAGCGTCATCTTCGGCATCGCATCGCCAATGATCATGGAGATCGCGAACGTGTTTTGGTTGCTGGTGGACCGGCAGACATCGAGCATTTACTCGCGAATATGAGTGCCGAACAGCGCTCCGAAGTGGAGGTGGTGGGCAAGTTCGATGTCACTTCCGAACCGACGACGCTACTAGTGGAACTGCTGCACAAGAACGCCGTCTCCCGCGTTATTTTTGCGGCCAAGCACGTTCACTTTGGAAAGATCGAAGAAGCCGTGCAGGCCTGTGAAACCGAGGGCGTGGAAGCTTGGATCTCCGCTGACTTCTTTCAAACGGCCATCGCGCGCCCCACTTTTGATGTGCTGGGTGGGAAGCTCATGCTGGTCTTCCACTCCACGCCGGGGGTATCTTGGGCGCTGGTTCTAAAGGACGTGGTGGATCGGGTCGGCGCGCTGGCCATCATGCTGTTTTCGTTACCCCTTTGGATCATTGCGATGGTGGGGATCAAGTTCACGTCATCAGGCCCGATCTTCTTCAAGCAGCAACGAAGCGGTCGCTATGGGAAAGCGTTCTCGATGTATAAATTCCGCACGATGTCCGTGGATGCAGAAGCCGCCCGCGAAGGATTGGAAAGCCTGAATCAGATGGATGGGCCCGTGTTCAAGATCAAAAATGACCCGCGCATTTCACCGTTTGGTAAGTGGCTGCGCCGTCTCAGCGTTGATGAACTGCCGCAGTTGTTGAACGTCCTAAAAGGGGAGATGAGCCTTGTCGGTCCCCGCCCACTTCCCGTTTATGAAATCGAGAAGATCGAGAAGCACGCGCAACGTCGTCGCCTCAGTGTGAAGCCCGGTCTTACCTGTCTGTGGCAGGTGAGTGGTCGGAACAAGATCACTGATTTCGAAGAATGGGTGGCACTTGATTTGAAGTATATCGACAACTGGTCACTCTGGCTGGATCTGAAGATCCTCGCGCAAACCGTGCCCGCGGTGCTGCGAGGACAAGGGGCGCACTAAAGCGCCGCTTCCACTACTGCGTAGTCGATGGCCTTAAGCCGCTCTTGCTTGACGCCCAGCTTCGGCACGCAATCAATCAGGGCCTTGGTGTAAGGATGCTGCGGATTTCCGAGAACTTCTTCCGTGGGGCCGGTTTCCACGATCTTTCCACGGAACATCACCGCCACTTTGTCGGCGATGCCACGAATGATCGCGAAGTTATGGGTGATGAGGATGATGGACATGCCGAGCGTTTGGCGCAGCTCAGCGAGCAGGTCGATGATCTGCTTCTGGATGGTCACATCCAGCGCGGTGGTGGGCTCATCCGCGATGAGGAGGCTTGGCTGGCAGCAGAGCGCCATAGCGATCATCACGCGCTGTTGCATCCCGCCGCTCAACTCGTGTGGATAGGCGCGCAAGCGCTTCTCCGGCTGAACGATGCCCACTTTGCCCAGCCAGAGCACGATTTCCGCATCTACATCCGTCACATCAGGACGGTGCAAATGGATGGCCTCCGCGAGTTGGGTGCGGATGGTCAAAACGGGATTCAGGGAGGTGCTCGGCTCCTGAAAAACATAGGCGATTTCCTTGCCCCGCATTTTACGAAGCTCACGGTCGCCCATCGTGAGAACATTGTGACCGCTGACGAAGAATTCGCTGGCGGTAATCTTCGCAGGTGGTTCAGGGAGAAGGCGTGCCAGCGAGAGCGCGGTGACGCTTTTCCCACTTCCGCTTTCGCCCACGATGGCCATGCTTTCACCTCGCTGGAGATTGAGGTCGATTCCTTTCACCGCGCAAAAAGGTTCCGCGCCATGTTGTCGGAAATGAATCTTCAAATCCCGTATTTTCAGGAGCGGAGTGGCCAGATCAGCAGCGTCATTCATGTCAGGGAGAAGGATGGGCGTGATGGGGGTAAACTCAAGCTGGAAAAACGAGCAGGAGCAGACTCGCACAATGCCATTCTTGGGTTAAGTTTCCTGGTTGAAGTCAATAACTTGTCATGGGTTCATTGATTTCTTGGATAACGTGTTAAATTTGATTTCTGCCAAATAGAGAATCCCATCATGCACCGCACGCTCTCCAGCCGTGAAGAGCACGTCCGTAATCCGACGTTGGGTGGAATCATGGCCATCTTTCTGGCAGTGTGTCTCATGCCGAGCGCGGAGGCGCAACAGCCCATGCCCGCGCACCCAAGATTTTACATCAACTACTCTTCAAGCCCTGATCCCACAGCGTTGGCGGAATATAACTATTGCATCCTCGATCCCGGAGCGTATGTGAATCTGGTTCCTGGCCATGCCCGTGGGGATGTCTATCTAGCATACGCCTCCACGGTGGAGGTGAATCGTGATACCGCCCCGTTTTTGAAGGCGAAGGCGCGGGGTATTCCGATGCTCGCCAGAAACGAGGGCTGGGATGCGGATGTGCTGGATGTGACGAATCCTGCCTGGCTGGATTACATGGTGGAAGATGTCGCCGCTCAGGCCTTCAAAAAGGGCTACGATGGGGTGATGCTGGACACCCTGGACAGCGTGGCTTTCATCACTGAAAAGCATCCTGAGAAAGAGGAAGCATGTCGGGCGGCACTCGTCGCGCTCATTCACAGGCTGCATCAGGAGTTTCCGACCAAGCAGATCGTTCTCAATCGCGGTTTCTTCTGTCTGAATCAGGTTCTTGATTCGATCAACGGCCTCCTTGTTGAGGGGCTTTTTCAGGAGTGGAACCCGGATAAGAAAGTTTATTACAATGTGCAAGCTGATGACACGGAGTGGCTTTTGAAACACATCCGCCGAGTGCAGGTAAAGGGGCTTCCCGTCTTCGTCGTGGATTATGTTTCACCAGACAACGTCTCATTGGCTAAGCGCACCGCTGAGCGCATCCTAGCGCTGAACTGTATTCCTCTGATCAGCACCCCCAAACTGAATGGCATCGTTCTCGCCCCACTGGCAGTAAAAACGGACTCTCCGAAATCTCCAGGGCGCAGGGAAACACCTTAAGAAGCATGGCTAAGAAAAACACTCCCGCTGCCGCCATTCGTGACTTTGTGCTTCTGAGCCTGATTCTGGCAGCGGTGAACTATCTGGTCAGCAGAAACGATCCGGGCTGGCTTGGAGTGAACCCGACGCCGTGGCTGCTGCCTATCGTTCTCATCGGGGTGCGCTACGGCTTCGCCAGCGGCCTCGTGAGTGGTCTGGTGACCGCAGGCCTGATCGCTTTCAGCGTGCAAAAATTTCTTGGAGTTCAATTAACCGATGCCCTGCGAGATCATCTCGCCTTTTATCTGGGACTGGTCATCGCAGGGGGTGTCTCTGGAGAATTCGGAGCTCAGGTGAAGCGACGTTCAGAGACGACCACGAGGGAAAATCAGCACCTTAAAGACGAAGCCGAACGCTTGCTCAGCCAGTTGGATGTGGTGTTGGAAACACGGCATGATTTGCAGCAGCAACTCGCCTTATTCAATGCTCCGCTGTGCGCTCTGGATGAGGAGTTGAAGACCCTCTTCACGTATTCGCAGGATGAGTTCGCCGGGCAGTTGCTGCGGATGCTGCATCGCCTGACCAACGTCACCTCTGCGGCCATCTACGTCATTGGCGAGGATCAGTTTGAGCAGATCGCCTCCGTGCATCCGACACCGCAGCTAGCCCCAACGCTCTTCTTCTCTGAAGCCCCGCTGGCCGAGAGGGCGATAGCCAGCGGTCAACTGGCTTCCGTGCCCGACGCCACCGAATTGACCACTGAGCAGCCGTTCCTAGCCGCGCTTCCTTGGCTGGATCATCTCGGACGGGCCGCAGTGCTGATCATCCACGATATGCCTTTGGACTCATTCAATATGAACAATCTGGCGCGTGTAGAACTGATTCTCACTTGGGCTTCAGCGATGGCCGTCCTGCGCCAGACTTTCACGAGCGCGAACGGCTCGAATCGAAGCATTAGCCATGAGGACTACATGGTGCTGCTGGAGGAAGCGGTGAAAGTGGAACGCCTGCACGGGCTTCCGTCCTCCGTTCTGCGCTTTGATCTGCCGCCCGCTGCGGACGTCCGTTCGCTCGCCATGAAACTGCCTTTGACCGCCGTTCTTACGCGTCAGTCACTGGAGGGTTCCATCGTCGTGCTTCTGCCTTTCACTGGCGAGACCGAATCCAACGAATTAAAGCGCCATCTGATGTCCAGCATAAGCGGACTGCGCGGGTGTCACTATCTCATCACCAGCCCGGTGACCAGCCAGGAGCTCTGGGAACGGATCATGAAGCCCTGATGCAACTCACGGATCTCCACCTCTACGCATTGCTCCTGGCGCTCTGTCTGCTGCCGCTCGCGCTGGTCCTTTTCCTGGGATTTTTGCCCATGAGGAACGGAGAGAAGAGTGTGATCCTCAAAGGCAATCCGCTGCTCAATAACGAAGACCACTCAGCCACCAGACCCGTATCAACCAAGCCGCTGCTGCATGTGATGCGCGTGCTCTCAGAGGATCAGCTTCGCAAACTCATCCTCGGTCTTCGCTTTCTGCCCGTGGCCCAGACCGCGCCGTTTCTGAAGCGTTATTTGGGCAGCTCGGATGCGGAGTTGCAGCTCTATTCGCAGAGCATTCTGCAAAACGGACAGGAAAAACTTCAGGCCACCTTCACGCGGATGCAGGAGCTTGCCGTGCCGGAATCACCCGCGAATATCGCCTCCTTCATCGGCGCAGGATTGCGTCTGCTGGCCTCACCGTTGACACCCGAATCTGAGCACGCCGCGATCCTTCAGAAGATGCAAAAAGCCGCCTTACTGACGCTGAATCCGCTGGTGACTCATCCGCGTCTGGTTCACGAAGCCGCCTGCTACTTCATCCGCATGAAGGACTTCGCAGCGGCTCACTCACTGCTTTCCCGACTGCCTACGGACTGCCCGCTGCATGAGACCTTGAACCGGTTGTTGCAGCATCATTACCGCATCGCTCGTCCGCCTGAGCCGCACTCCATCCGCTACCATATTCACTAGCTCATGCCTGAATCCCAGACCGCGCCCGCTGCTGATATTTGCCTCATTCTGGAAGGCACGTATCCGTATGTCTCCGGCGGCGTTTCCACCTGGGTTCATCAGATCATCAATGCGTATCCCGAGTGGAAATTCGCCATCTTTTACATCGGCGGTCAGCGTGATCCGAAGGCGGAGTATCGCTATCAAATCCCGGCCAACGTCACCCAGATTGAGGAGATGTATCTCTTTGACTCAACCGCAGCGCGCGGAGCCAATGCGCCGCTCCCCGCGAACTGGAGCGTCTTCCGCACCGCCTTACGAAAACTCCTCGTGCGGCTTCCCGATGGATCACGCAACGACTTGGAAATGCTGGTCCCGCTGGTGAAGCACATCGCCAAGAATGAGTCCGTGAGCTTCGACCAGTTCTGGCATGATCGCGAGACTTGGTCCGTGCTCCATGAAGTTTACACGCGGTATGCGGCAGAGGATTCGTTCCTGCATTTCTTCTGGGCCTGTCGTTATCTGGTGGAGCCGCTTTGGAAGCTCGCGAACAGCATCAATCGTGTCCCCACTGCCCGCGTCTATCATACCGCCTGCACGGGTTATGCAGGCTTTCTGGGAGCCGTCCTTTCCCGTCTGAACGGGACGCCCCTGCTTCTCACAGAGCACGGCATCTACCTGAAGGAGCGCATCGTGGACATCTACCGTTCGCATTGGATTCCGGAGTTCCCGCCGCAGCGGCCCCAGCTTGCAGAACCTCTCGGAAGCCTTCGTCTCATGTGGATCGGATTCTTTGATGTTCTGGGCCGTCTTTGCTACCATTCCTCGGTCAACATCGTCTCCCTGTTTGGGAAGAATGCCCGCATTCAGGAGCACTTCGGAGCGGATGCAGAGAAAATTACTATCATCCCCAATGGCATCGCCACGCAGAGTTGTGACACCTTGTATGAAGCCCGCCTTCAACGCCAGAAGGAGCATCCAGAGAGCTGCGTCGTGGGCTTTCTCGGTCGCGTCGTTTCCATTAAAGATGTAAAGACACTGCTGCGCTCAGCGCGCTTGGTTTGTGATCAGTTGCCCCAGGCACGCTTCCTCATCGCAGGCCCCACAGCAGAAGAGCCGGAGTATTATCAGGAGTGTCTGGACCTCACGCAGCAGCTCGGACTTGAGCAAAGCGTGCAGTTTCTCGGCATGAGAAAGCGTGATGAAATCCTTCCGCTCATGGATGTCATGGTGCTCACGAGCATCAGCGAAGGTCTGCCGTTCGTGGCCCTGGAATCATTCGCAACAGGTGTGCCCATCGTCTCCACGGATGTCGGCGCCTGTCGTGAATTGATTGAAGGACGGAGCGATGAAGCACCGCCACTGGGTGCAGCGGGCTCAATCACTGAGATAGGCAACACCGATCAAATCGCATCTGCTCTCATCAAGATCCTCACGGATCGAAAACTACAAACGAGCATGTCTGAAGCTGGCCGCCGCCGGGCCAGAGATCATTACCATGAGAGCCATGTGCTTACTTCCTATCGACAGCTCTATCAGGGCCTGATCGACAATCCGCCGCGTAATACCTCGCGAGAATCCAAGGTCGGACTTATCCGCCCACAACCCGCTAGCGCTTAACCTCACATGGCTGGAATCGGATTTGAACTGCGGCGCATGACGCTGAAAAGGGAATACTCAGGCATTCTGCGTGCCTATGCCAGCGCGGCCGTGATCAGCGCGGGACCGTGGATCATCTCCATCATCTCGCTCATGTTGTTGACCTATCTTTTAGATGGATCACTGACGACGGAGCAGGTGCGCCTGTTCACCTCATCCACCACGCACGTCTATGCCATCGCCTTGATCCTCGCGGGGCCGATCCAGCTCGTGCTCACCCGCTACACCTCAGACTGCTTCTCCGCGAAACGTCGCGAGGCCATCTTTCCCTCCTTCATCGGCGCTATCCTACTCACCAGCCTCATCGTCACCGCAGTCGGCGGCGTGTTCTTCATCCGCTTCGTGCCCGCACCGCGGCTGTATCAAATCGCCGCCACCGCCCTGCTCGTCCACGTCGCGTGCATCTTCATCGCCAGCACCTTTTTGAGCGCCTTGAGGGAATATAATCGCATCGTCTTCGCCTTCTTCATCGGTTATGGCTTGGCCGTCGCCGCCTCCTACTATCTGGCGAAACAATATGGCGTCACCGGGGCCATGCTGGGATTCCTTGGCGGTCATTTCATGCTCTTCGCCACGCTGGCCATCAGTGTTTATCGGGAGTTCGGCAGCGGCATGGGAGATCGTTTTGAGTTCATCGGAGCCTTCCGGCGCTTCCCTGAACTCATGCTCTGTGGCCTCTTTTACAACCTCGCCATCTGGATAGACAAGTTCCTCTTCTGGTGGTTTTCCACCAGCAATATTCAGATCGCAGGCGCACTCTACGCTGCACCGGATTATGACCTCGCTATCTATCTCAGCCTGCTTTCCATCGCGCCGGGCATGGCCGTCTTCTTCCTCCAAGTCGAGACCGAATTCGCCGAGCGCTATCAGGAGTTCTTTGATGCCGTGCAGAATGCGCGCCCCATGCGTGAGATCACGGCAGCAAAGGTCGCCATCGTAAAGAGCCTACGCGTGGGCTTTGAGCGACTGCTCAAAGTGCAAGGTCTCACCACCACCATCCTCGTCATCTTCGCGGATCAGCTCGCCGCGTGGTTTCACATTGGCTTTGTGCAGACCGGCATCTTTCGCATCACGCTCTTCGGCGCGCTCCTGCTCGTCGTCTTCCTGTCCATGCTCACCGTCTTATTCTACTTCGATGACCGACGCGGCGCGCTCATCAGTTCCTTCGTCTTCCTCATGGCCAATGCCTCCCTCAGCGTGGTCACGCTCTTCCAGGATGAGTCCTGGTATGGCTTCGGCTTCGTCGTCGCGACCGGCTTGGCGTTGTTCATCGCGGCTACGCGAGTGAATCACCGGATTGATGATCTGGAGTATAATACGTTTTGTCGGAACACGTAGTTCCTACTCCACGCAGCAAGGGCACTTCTGCACCCAGTGCCCTGGCGTGATTTCTTCCAACTTCAAGTCCATGCCCACGCTGTCTTTCCATCTTGGGTGAGACATGCGATGGCCAAAGGCGCAGCCTTCGGGTGGATTGATGGGAGAAGGGACGTCTCCGCTGAGGAGCTGGCGTTGCCTACGTTTCGCGGGATCAGGCACGGGGATGGCATCTAGCAGCGCTTTCGTATAAGCGTGCAAGGGATGGCGATAGAGTTCCTCTGCGGTGGCCAGTTCCACGATCTTGCCGAGATACATCACGGCCACGCGATCACTCATGTGCTTCACGACGGACAAGCCGTGAGCGATGAACAGGTAGCTCAGCCCCATCTCGCGCTGGAGATCCAGCATGAGATTCAGCACCTGGCTTTGCACGCTGACATCGAGCGCGGAAACGGGTTCATCACAGACGATGAGTTTTGGCTTCAAGGCGATGGCTCGCGCGATGCCGATGCGTTGTCTCTGGCCACCCGAGAACTCAAAGGGAAAGCGGTCGGCGGCTTGCGTGCCCAGCCCTACTTTTTGCAACAGTTCCATGACCCACTCAGTGCGCTCAGCGCGGTTGCCGAGGCCTTGCACGATGAAGGGTTCTTCCAAAATCTCCCGCACGGTGTGGCGTGGATTCAATGACTCAGCCGGGTCTTGGAAGATCATTTGCATGTGCTGCCTCATGGGGCGCAGCGCATTGCTGCTGGCGTGAGTGAGGTCTTGCCCATCGAAGATGATGCGACCTTCCGTCGGGTTCAGCAGTCGCACGATGGACTTACCGAGTGTGGTCTTGCCACAGCCGGATTCGCCCACTAGGCCCAGCGTTTCGCCTTTGCCGACTTCGAGCGAGACGCCATCCACGGCCTTGCAGGAGGCGATGGCGCGCTGCAAGACGCCGCCTTTGACCGGGAAATACTGCTTGAGGTTCTGGACGGAAAGAAGGCTCATGGGGCAAGTCCAAGGCGTTGTTTCAAGCCCGCATCCGGGTGGAGCGGGATGACGTCAATGGGCACGACAAGGCCGTTTTCCAGTTTTACAAAATTGCCATCGTGGCAATCCATGACGGCGATGTCATCCAATGCGCGGTAGTAACACTCCGCTTGAGCCGTAGTCGCAAAACCGAGGCTTTGCATTACTTCGATGATGTCGAATTCACTAGGCACATCACCTGTGATCCATCGTTGAGAAACCACCAAGCACACCCCCGTCGGAGTCTCGATGAGGCCTTCCAGCTCAGCCGTGTCCCCAAAGATTTCATTTTGTAACCGCCACCTCTCCAAATATTCAGAGGGCAAAGAAGAGACGGGCTCACCTTGTTCATAAAACATGCCGCAACGCCCGGTGTTCGTTGCCTTGAAGGCGTAGCCCTGTTTCTGATCGTGATAGACCCGATGCTCAGCGCCCAGAGCCGTGGGTTGTTGGAAACGGTCTGCGGCTATTAGTCTGCCGTTGGATTTGGCCCACGCAGCGAGCTCTCTGAATTCAGCTTGGCACTGGCTCTCTCTGCTCTGATTACCTGATGTCTGGCCACCTGCGCCCGTGCTTGTTCGGAGGTAACTTTGGGCTGATTCAAGCGCGCTTGACGGAGCTGTTCGACTAGTGCTTTCATGGTGGGTAATAGTTGTTTGAATTCTATCCGAACTGCTTTCACTGGCAATCTCAAATGCTGTGCAAACCGGACACGCCTCCACCCAGTGACCGGGGGAAACCTCTACAAATGCAGGCCGCGTGTTGAGTTGCTCGGTGCTGTGTTCTTTACCTGATCTTTCCGCGAAGCGGCAGCCAGGCTTGAAGTCCGCGATGCTGGGCACGTTACCTGGGATGACTTTCAGCCTTGTCTTCGGGAGGCTGTCCAGACGCGGAATGCTCTCCAAGAGGCCGCGAGTGTAAGCATGGCGGGGATTGGCAAAGAGCTCATGCACCGGCGCTCGCTCGACGATGCGCCCAGCATACATGACAGCGACTTCATCACAGGTTTCTGCGATCACGCCGAGATCATGTGTGATGAGAATCACGGCCATGCCCATCTCCTTTTGCAGATCAGAAATAAGCTCCAGAATCTGCGCCTGCACGGTGACATCCAGCGCCGTGGTGGGCTCGTCCGCGATCAGCAGCTTCGGCTTGTGAATGAGCGCCATCGCAATCATGACGCGCTGCCTCATGCCGCCAGAAAGCTGGTGAGGGTATTCGTCAATGCGCGTCTCTGGCGCAGGAATGCGCACGCGTTTGAGCATCTCAATAACCCGCTGACGAGCCACTGTCATGCTCACTTTGTCATGCAACAGAATGGCTTCGGTGAGCTGCTTGCCGACGCGTTGCACGGGATTCAGCGCAGTCATCGGCTCCTGAAAGATGACACCAATTTCCTTGCCGCGAATGTGACGCAAACTGTTGTCCGAAAGCGTTACCAGATCACGATTTTCAAACAGGACTTTGCCGCCAAGAATCTTACCGTGAGGCTGTGGAAGTAATCGCGTAATGGAGAAGGCGGAGACGCTCTTCCCACAGCCGGACTCACCCACGATGCCTAGCGTCTTCCCACGCTCGACCGAAAAGCTCACGCCATCCACTGCCACAAGCTGGCCCGCGTCCGTATCGAATGCGGTGATGAGGTCGTGAACGACCAGCAGTGATGAGTGATGAGTGATGAGTGATGAATTCATGACTCTGCTGCTTGTGACCTTTTCGTTGTTTTGATTGAGGCTATTTGCATGGCCATGATTTCAGAAGCTTCAGCTAGAAGTTCTCCGAGCGCTATATCGCTAGAAACAGGGGCATCGCGAATGAGTTCCAGCCAATAGGCTGTCTCATCCAGTTCTTGATTGCCCGCTTCCAGCTTGCTAATGAATTCGGCCTTGGAACGTGCTCGACAGGCTTCTCGATAATGAGCCCCGACAGAAGTTGCTGAACGCACCATCTGCCGTCCTAGGATACGAGATTCCTCCGTTCTTGGAAGACGGACGAACAGCCTGACCGCAGCCAAAGCAAATGCCTTAGTGCGATTCCGGAGAGGGCTTTCATCAGGACTATTCATCACTAATCACTCATCATTGATCACTTCACATGCCACTGCTCATAAGACTTCACGGTCTTCTCAAAAGTCTTGCCGCTCTTCATCGCTTCCTGCGTGGCTTTGCGCTCGTCTTCATCAATCCAGAAGGCCCAGCTTTCTTCAAAGTCGCGACTCGTGCGGGTGTCGAAATCAGCCGGGAACTTCAGCCAGCGCCAGTGACCGACTCGATACCAAGGAGAGGCAAAACCGGGAATGAACCAGGCATTGTCATGGACACGACGCTCGATCTTCCAAGCCAAGTCCTTCATCTCAGTGAGGTCTTCGCTCTTGTCATAACGGGTAATCCACGCGTCCACTTCCTTGTCATTGGCTTGCGTGAAGTTGTTCGTGTCCGTCTTCACGGAGCCGTCGGTATTGTAGGCGTTGGAGCTGTGCCAGTCTTCCCAGAAGCGCGGATACGGCTCCACAGAGATATTGAATGCGGTGAAGGCGAGGTCATGTTTCTTCTCATTGAAGCGCTTCCAGGCGGCGGTGGATTCAGGCGTATCAATGCTCAGATCAAGGCCTGCTTTCTTCGCTTCCTGCTGAACCACGACCAAGGCGGACTCCAGCGGCTTGTAGCTGTTCGTGATGGTGAAGGCGAGGCGTTGGCCTTGGGCGTTCTTGAGGATGCCATCTGCGCCGCGCTCGGTGAAGCCTGCTTTGGCGAAGTATTCAGCCGCCTTGTTCGGATCAAAGGGACGCGCCTTGATGCTGGTGTCTGTGAACTCGCCAAAGCCTTCCTCGGCGATGTTCAGCCGCTCGTAGTCGCCATAGAAAACCTGCTGGATGACGAGATCCCAGTTGCAGGCGAACTGCAAGCCGACGCGCACATCAAGGTTGTTCAGTAGGGGGCGGGAGCTGTTCACCCAGAAGCCGTAGGTGGGGCGGGGGATTTGATTGAAGAACGTCACTTTATGAATGTAGCCCTTCTCCACGAGCGGGTCGGTATCGGCAAAGGTCTTATGCCAGCGCTCCGGCAGGTTTAGGCGGAAGCTATCAATCTCTCCATTGCGGAAGACTTCGACGACCTTGTTCGGATCACGTATGACCTCAAGCTGGATGCGGTCGGGATTGAAGAGCTGGCGATAGAATTTCTTATCCTTCGCCCACCAGTCTTTGACGTGAGTCAGCGTAACGGATTGGCCTTTCTTCAGGCCGCTTTCTTTGATCTCATAAGCGCCGGTCGTGGGCTCGAACTTCCAGTTGTAAGCCTGCACGTAATCCTCCCCGAACTGCTTCATGAAGCCGATGGGCGTGGGTGCCAGCGCTCCGGCGTGGTGATCCAGCGCATCCGGCTTCGCTTCAGCCACGGTGACGGCGATGGTAAGGTCATCGTATTTGGTCACAGCGTCATAGCGCTTTTTATACTGCTCCTGATACCACGGGTCTTTGTGATAACTGCTGCGCATGAAGAAGAAGGTGAAGAGGAAGTTCTCCGCGCGGATAGGCTCGCCATCGGAGAAGCGAGCATCAGGATCAATGCGGAAGTAGAAGGTCTTCTTGTCCGCGCCGCACGCCCATTGCTTGGCTAGGGCGGGAATAGGCTTCAGCGTGTTCGGATGACGGCCAATAAGCGTCAGCACAAAGTAGTCCAAAACGTAGCCGCGCATGGCCTCGTTCGCATCAGGGCCGATGTGCCGCAAGGTGCGTGGATAGTCCGGGATGTAATGATGGAAGGTGCCACCCTTTTTGGCATCAGGAGAACCGAACTCCTGCTGTTCCGCGCCGTCTTCCCACTGCAAATCCGTAGGCAGATCAGCGATAGTTTTGAAGTGGTAGAACGGCTCACCTTTATCGTTCTTCGCGTCCTTGTAGAAGGCTTGAACTTCAGCGGTGACATCGTTCTTCGATGCCTCTTTTTTTGCTTCGCAGGAAGGCAGCAGGGTCAGTGCCAGTGCGGACAGAGCCAGGAGTGAGGGGATGGTTGGTTTCATCGGTAGGTGGTGAATTTCTTGGGGTCGTAAGCGTCGCGCAAGGCTTCGCCGACGAAGGAAATGAGGAGCAGGACCAGGGTGATGGCCATGAAGGCGGAAAGCACGACCCACGGGGCTTCGAGGTCGCCGACGCCTTCATGCAGTAAGTCGCCCCAGCTTGGAGTCGGTTGTGGCAGGCCGAAGGAAAGGTAGTCCAGCGCATTGAGGGAGCCGATGCTTTCCATCACGGTGAAGGGCAGGAAAGTGACGAGCGTGGAGAGGGTGTTCGGCAGCACATGACGGAAGATCAGCCGCAAGTGACTGGCTCCGCTGATGCTGGCAGAGGCCACGTAATCACGGGCTTTTTCACGGAAGGTCGCGGTGCGCAGGAAGGCGGCGAGCCCAGCCCAGGAGAAGATCGTCATGATGGTCAGGAGAATGAGGACGCGCCAGAAAAGCAGGAGATTGCTCGGTAACAAAGAGACGCCGATCATGACCATGTAGAGGAAGGGAATGTTCGACCAGATTTCAACCAGCCGCTGACCATATAGGTCCACCCAGCCGCCCGCATAGCCCATCGTGCAGCCGATGATGATGCCGAGCAGATAGACACCGGTCGAGAAGACAAAGGCGAAGATCATGTTGATGCGGAAGCCATAGAAGACCCGCGCCAGAACATCCCGACCTATCTTGTCCGTGCCCAGAAGATGACGACGCTCCAGATCAGGTGGCAGCGGATGATTCAAGTCTTTGCGGAAATCATTCTCGTAAGCATCCCACGGTATGGGCGGCATGAGGAGCCAGTTTGGGGAGCTGTCCTTCTGCCACTTCGTCTGAAGATCGCGGTAGTTCACTTCATAGTCGTAATCCAAACCGAACTCACGCCCGGAATGAAAGCTGGTATAGGTCGGAAAATACCAGTGACCATTCGCGCTCACCATGAGCGCCCGTTTGTTCACCAGCAGTTCCGCGAAGAGCGACATCACGAGCAGCGTCACCAGCACCACGAAGGACCACCAACCACGCTTCAGCGAGCGGAAGCGGTTCCATTTTTTGATCGTAAGTGGGCTGAAGCGGAACATGGCTCGTTACTTAATCAAATCGCACTCGTGGATCAGTCAATGCGACCAGGAAATCAGAGAGAATATTCCCGAGAAGCGTGAGAAGCGCCGCGCAAACCAGCCCGCCCATGACTACGGGATAATCCCGATTCAAGAGCGCCTGATAGCCAAGCAGTCCAAAGCCATCAATGTCAAAAATCGTCTCAATCAAGAAAGAGCCACCGAGGAAAACGCCCAAAGCATGACCGAGCGAGGTAGCCACGGGGATGAAGGAATTTCGCATCGCGTGACGGCGCACCGCTTGGTTGAACGTGCAGCCTTTGCTCACCGCCGTGCGCATGAAATCTGCGGCGAGGTTATCCATGAGACTGTTCTTCTTCAGCATCGTGAGGAACGTGAAGGAACCGATCATGTAGCAGACCAGCGGTAACGCGGAGTGCCAGAGGATGTCACCTGCTTTGGCCATGAGGGACAGGTCTTCAAAGCCCTCGCTCGTGAACCCGCCGGTGGGGAACCATTTCCAACGAGCCGCACCGTAAACAACGAGCAGCGCCCCAAGCGCGAAATTCGGAATCGCATAACCCGCGAAGATGAGCACGGAGGACCAGGTATCAATAGCTGTGCGATGCTTCAGCGCCTTGATCACGCCCAGCGGAATGCAGACGGCGTAGGTGAGCAGAAACGTCATTAGCCCGAAGTAAGTGGAGATCGGCAAGCGCTCGCGAATCAGGCTCCACACGGATTCGTTGTAGCGTTGGGAAGTGCCGAGATCACCCCGGCAGAGCTTGAGCAACCAGTCCAGATAAGCCGCTGGCCAGGGCTTGTCGAAACCGTAGTAGGCTTGCAGTTGCTTCATCTGATCAGCGGACAATTCCGTGCTTCCGCTGAACCCACCGCGTGCCGGGCCTTCCATGCTGGCTTGTCGCATCCGCATCATGGCCTGCTCCACCGGCCCGCCAGGAACAAAACGGGTGATGGCGAAAACCAAAAGGGTCAATCCAATCATCGTCGGGATGATGAGCAGGAAGCGGCGGATGAAGTAGTCGCGCATTTGGGAGTTAGAGGCGGGAAACTTTCGTATAGAACTTCGCGCGGCACAAGTTCTAAAGGGCGGAAGGCATCAAGGCAACAGGCACAGAGGCATCAAGTCGGAGTCAGTTTCATGCTTTGTGCCTTGATGCCTGTTGCCTTTGTGCCTTTATCTCCCATGAAATGGCCTTCCCGTCTCCTCGTCCTCGCGTTGCTCATCTTGGGCGTGTGGGCGTTTCATCATTCCCGACAAAACCGCCCCCAGCGCGTGGTTGAAGCCACAGCGAAGGGCATCCTGCTTCTCGGGAACGGCAGTGAAGTGGAAACGCTCGATCCGCATCAGGCGCAGGGCTCGCCCGAGCACATGGTTTTACAGTCCATCTTTGAAGGGCTCGTCGCCCCCAAGCCGGAGAACCCGGATGACAACGGTCCCGGCGCAGCCACGCATTGGGAGACGAGCGACTTCATCACTTGGACGTTTCACCTTCAGCCGAAGGGTTGTTGGAGCGATGGCAAACCGGTCACGGCGCGTGATTTTGCCTACGCCTATGAGCGCATCCTTTCACCAGCCACGGCCTCGAAATACCTGGAGATGCTCTACCCGCTGAAGAACGCGCAAGAGTTCAGCGAAGGCAAGCTCACGGACTTCTCCAAGGTGGGTGTCGAAGCCGTGGATGACCTGACCTTGCGCCTCACGCTGACGGGCCCTACGCCTTATCTGCCGTCCATGCTGAAGCACTACACTTGGTTCCCCGTGCCGAAGCATGTGATCGAGCGTTTCGGCAAGATGACCGACCGTGAAACTCGCTGGACCCGACCCGGTAACCTCGTGGGCAACGGGCCCTTTGCCCTGAAGGAATGGCGCTTCACGCATTACCTCACCGTGGCCCGCAACCCGCATTACTGGGATGCCGCGAACGTGAAGCTGAACGAGATTCACTTCTTTCCCATCACCAGCGATGGCACGGAGGAGCGCGCCTTTCGTGATGGCCAGCTCCACGTTACGCTGACCATGCCGCTGCCGCAGATCCCGAATTATCGGCAGAACAGGCCCGAAGTCTTCCGCGAAGACCCGCTGCTCAGCGTCTATTTCTACCGCATCAACACGACCAAACCGCCGCTGAATGACA
>JANYJH010000359.1 GCA_025361865.1 Phragmitibacter sp. | reverse complement strand
CCTCGTCGCCGTCACAGGCGCGCTGCTCGTGGTCTTCGTCCTCGGCCACATGATCGGAAACCTGCTCATCTTTGTGGGACCGGATGCGATCAACGAATACGGTCACTTCCTGCAAACCGTGGGGCATGGCATGGGCGTCTGGATCGCCCGCTTAGGGCTACTCGCCGCGTTGCTGGTGCATGTCCTGTTCACCATTAAGCTGACCAAGGAAAACCGCGCCGCCCGGGTGCAGCGCTACGGTTTTGAGAAGACCCAAGTGGCCAGCCGCTCCTCACGACTCATGATCTTCAGCGGCCTCACGGTGCTGGCCTTCATCGTTTACCATCTGATGCACTTCACGCTGCACATCGGGAATAACTACGGCAGCTACATGACCTCACTGCATGGCGAGTCCGTCCATGATGTTTACAAGATGGTGATCGCAGGGTTCTCTTGGTTGCCCGCCGTGATTTTCTACATCATCGCGATGGCTTGCCTCTGCTCCCACCTCAGCCACGGCGTGAGCAGTATGTTTCAAACGCTGGGCCTCACCACGCAACGCACGCAGCCTTTGTTCAAGGCCCTCGGAACCGTCTACGCGCTCGTTATCTTCCTCGGCAACTGCTCCATCCCCCTAGCCGTCTATTTGAAGCTGGTGCATTGACCTTTTTTAGACAGGATTCACAAGATTTCAGCAGATGAACACGAACGGTTTCATTCCTCATCTCAGCCTCTTGTAAATCCTTCCTCAATCCTGTTATTCCTGTCCCCTAAGTTTACCGCACATGACTCTTAACGCGAACATCCCCTCCGGCCCGCTCTCCGAAAAATGGTCGAAGCACAAGCAGGACTCGAAGCTGATCAATCCAGCGAATAAGCGCAAATTCACCGTCATCGTCGTGGGCAGCGGCTTGGCAGGTTCTTCATCCGCCGCGACCCTCTCTGAACTGGGCTACAAAGTGAAGTGCTTCTGCTTCCAGGACAGCCCGCGTCGCGCTCACTCCATTGCAGCGCAAGGCGGCATCAATGCGGCGAAGAACTACCAGAACGATGGCGACTCCGTGCATCGCCTCTTCTATGACACGATCAAAGGCGGAGACTTCCGCGCCCGTGAAGGGAACGTTTATCGCCTCGCTGAAGTCAGCGCGAACATCATTGATCAATGCGTGGCTCAAGGTGTGCCATTGGCCCGTGAATACGGCGGACTGCTCGCGAACCGCTCATTCGGTGGCGCTCAAGTCAGCCGCACCTTTTATGCCCGTGGTCAAACTGGACAGCAGCTCCTGCTTGGCGCTTACTCCGCTTTGAATAAGGAAATCGCGCGCGGTGGCGTGCAGATGTTCACCCGCACGGAGATGCTGGACATCGTGATGATTGATGGTCATGCGAAGGGCATCGTCGTTCGTGATCTGGTCACGGGAAAAATCACCAGCCACGCTGCAGACGCCGTGGTGCTGGCCACGGGCGGCTATGGCACCGTGTTCTATCTCTCCACGAATGCGAAGGGTTGTAACGTGACCGCCACATGGCGTGCTCATAAGAAAGGAGCCCTCTTTGCGAACCCTTGTTATACACAGATTCACCCCACCTGCATTCCGGTGAGTGGCGACTATCAAAGCAAGCTCACCCTGATGTCTGAGTCCCTCCGCAATGACGGTCGCGTCTGGGTTCCGAAGAAGAAAGAAGACTGCGGCAAGGCTCCGAGCCAGATCGCTGAAGATGACCGCGACTACTACCTGGAGCGTAAATACCCGAGCTTCGGCAACCTCGCCCCGCGTGATATTTCCAGCCGTTCCGCGAAGGAAGCCTGCGATGAAGGTCGCGGCGTCGGCCCCGGTGGACTCGGTGTTTATCTCGACTTTGAAGCCGCGATGATTCGCTATGGCACGGAGAAAGCGGGTGATAAAGCCACCTCCACCTCCAAAGACGAACTGCGGAAACTAGGGCAAAAAGTCGTCGCTGAGAAATACGGCAACCTCTTCGACATGTATGAGCGCATCACGGGCGAGAACGCTTACCACCAGCCCATGCGCATTTACCCCGCTGTTCACTACACCATGGGCGGC
>JANYJH010000317.1 GCA_025361865.1 Phragmitibacter sp. | reverse complement strand
ATTCACGTCCATCATGCACGCAAACCAACTCACAGCGATGCTTCGCCGGTTCATAAGCCTTCGCCGCAGTCATCATGGCTTCAAAGGACAAGCCCCGCGTCCAGCCCACGGCAAGGGCTGCCATGAGGTTCTCCATGTTATGACGGCCCCGTAGCTTCGTGTCCTTACTACCTGCAATGCGCTCGCCACGGAACCAGATGGCATCGTCACGATAGATGAAATCCGCATTATGCTCGCCACGTTCAGCGGTGAACGTGATGCGCTGGCAGGTCACGTTTCCGATGTCCTCACCGAGCTTCACGATAACCGTATCCCCTTCCGTTTGGTTTTCAAAGATTCGGAGCTTCGCGCGATAATACTCCTCCATGCCGGGATAACGATCCAGATGATCCGGCGCAAAATTCAGCCATACACTAACGCGCGGATGGAAGGTGGTGATGGTCTCCAACTGGAAGGAACTGACCTCCACCGTGAGCATTTGATAAGTTTCGTTGCTCGCTGCGACTTCACATAAGGCGAAGCCGTAGTTCCCGCACGGCACCGTCTTCTGGCCGCAGCCGTTCAGGATCTGGGCGATAAGCTCGGTCGTCGTCGTTTTGCCATTCGTGCCGGTGATGGCCACGATAGGTGTGCTCAAGTTCTGATAAGCGAACTCGATCTCGCCAATCAAAGGAACACCGCTCTCCGTGAACAAGCACGGCAAGGGCCAACTGGCATCAATGCCCGGACTGGTCACTGCCAACGCGAAGCCCTTATCCGCAATGGCCGCTTTCGTTTCCTCAAGACCGTTCACCGTAGCAAAGCCTTCCGCGTTCAGTTTGGCGAAGGGGGTTTGCAGCTTCACCGGATCGCCATCATCGAAGATCACGGGCGTCGCTCCCAGCTTGCGGGCAAGCCTCGCCGCCGCCCGTCCGCTGCTTCCAGCGCCGAGGATGGCCACTTGTTTTCCTGTGATTTCTGAAGCCATGATTATCGAATTTTCAAGGTCGCCAAACCCAACAAAGCCAGCGTGAGCGACATCATCCAGAAGCGCACGACGACCTGACTTTCCGGCCATCCGCTCAGTTCAAAGTGATGGTGAATGGGAGCCATGCGGAACACGCGCTTGCCCCGCGATTTGAAGCTGGCCACCTGAATCATCACGGACATGGCTTCCATCACGAAAACGCCGCCTACGAGCACAAGAACGATCTCTTGTTTGCAGCCAATGGCCAGCGTCGCGATGCAACCACCCAACGCCAGTGAGCCCGTGTCTCCCATGAACATGCGGGCCGGTTGGCAGTTATACCAGAGGAAACCGAAGCAGGCCCCGACCATGGCCATCGCCACGATGGTCAACTCATCCGCGTGGGTAAAATAGGGAATGAAAAGGAACTTCGCATACTCCTTGTTACTGGCTACATAAGCGAAGGCGGAATACGCCAGCCCCGTGCTGATGCTGCATCCCGAGGCCAGCCCATCCAGGCCATCCGTGAGGTTCACTGCATTAGAGGCACCGACAATAATGAACGCGAACATTAGCACGGAGAAGATGCCCATGTCATTGATCCAAGGCTCTTTGAAGGACGGCACAAAGAGCGTGCGATAGGTGATGAGTTGCTTCACCTCAGTGGACTTCGTGATCTCCGTAGTCGTGGATTGATCCACCTGAACGATCGACTCCGTGCGCGTCTCCTTGCCCTTGACCAGAGAGCCACCGGGAGCGGCGTAAGCAAACAAAAGGGCGGCGATGATAGCCACACCGAACTGCCACGCGAGCTTCAATCGTGCGCTCACACCTTTGGAGTTTTTCTTCGCCACTTTCTCGTAATCATCCAAGAAACCAAGACCACCCAAAGCGATGGTAGTTCCCAAGCAAATCCACATCGGGATGTTTCTCCAATCCGTCCAGAACAGAACGGAGATGACGAAGGTGGCCAGGATCATGATACCGCCCATTGTCGGCGTTCCCGCCTTTTTACCGTGCAGATCAAAGAGCTTCTGCACCTCATCTTTGGAACGGATCGGCTGACCGATCTTAAGAGAGATGAGCTTGCGGATGACCCATTCGCCAAAGCAGAGCGAGAGAATGAAGGAGGTCAGGAAAGCAGCTCCGGCCCTGAAGGTATGGTAATGGAAGACGTTCAGCACCTTGAAGAGGAGCCCGTCCGCATTGAGCGCGTTTCGATTTTCGCAGAGCCAGTAGATCATAACTTTTCGTAGAGGTTGAGCACCTGCTCCATGCCAGCAGAGCGACTTCCTTTCAGCAACACCGCATCACCAGGCTTCAGCCATTCATGAAGGAAGGCGGCGCATCCGGCGTGATCGGGGAGGTTCTCGGAATGGCAGACAGAGGCCGCCGCATCGCTGATGAGAGCCGCTTCCTTGCCAACTGTAAAAACGGCATCTAAGCCCAACTCTGCGGCATACGCGCCGACCTCACGATGGCCCTGCTCCGCATGTTCACCGAGTTCACCCATTTGACCCAGCACCGCGACTTTTCGGCCTTCGATTTGCAGCCCCATGAGTGTCTTCAAGCCCGCGCGCATGGAGTCAGGATTCGCATTGTAGGAATCATCCAGAAAGCTCACACCTTTGATGATCTTGAGCTGCACGCGGCCTTTCGTGAGCTGCACTTCTGACAAAGCCGCCGCGATCTCTTCCGGTGCGATGCCATAGTGCCAGGCGCACGCAGCGGCCAAAGCGGCATTGCTCACCATATGCTCACCAGGCACGGGAAGAAAGGCGGCAACGATGCTTTGACCGGAAAAGTTCAACGTGAAACGACTACCCGCCGCGCTGCTCTCCGTGATCGTGGCGCACACATCACCCAAGCCGATGCCCGCCGTGATGACCTTCGCTTTGCTCCGTGCGGCGATGGAAGCGGTGAACTCATCATTCGCGTTCAACACCACGCAACCCGCCGCTGGTATGGCTTCAGCGAGCATTCCCTTCTCCAATGCGATGCCCGCTCTTGAACCCAGAAACTCGATGTGAGCCACGCCAATGTTCGTGATGATCGCCGTGTCTGGCTCCGCGATGTCCGCGAGCACTTGAATCTCACCAAAGTGATTCATGCCCATCTCCACGACCAAGCAGGTATCGCCTTCATTCAACTGCAAGAGCGTCAAAGGCACGCCGATGTGGTTGTTGAGATTTCCCAGCGTAGCTCGCACCTGATTCTGGCGGCGCATGATCGCCGCAATGAAATCCTTCGTGGAAGTCTTTCCATTACTTCCAGTAATGGCTATCGTTTTTGGATGAAGCATTCTTTTGTGCTCACGAGCCAAGGTCTGCAAGGCGATCAGCGTATCCGGCACTTCAATGACCGCGCAACCAAGCTGCTCCCAGCCACTTGGTAAACGATGAACCACCACGGCCAGTGCGCCTGATTGCGCCACTTGCGCAAGGAAATCATGCGCATCGAACTTCTCTCCCTGAAGGGCAATGAAGACTTCACCCGCGCCAATCTTGCGTGAATCCGTGCTGACTCCCGTGGCCATCAACGAGGCATCGCCCGCGATCAATCGCCCGCCAACGCACTCCGTAAGGATCTGTAAACTCAGTGGCTTCATCTTCTGAAATCCTCCTTGTCCCGCATTTCAAGGCGACTGCGCATCACCTCCTTCACCATCGCTTTGGACACGAGGCGATCATCGAAATCATAGCGCACGCCATTGATCTCCTGATAGGCTTCGTGGCCCTTCCCGGCGACTAAGATGATGTCTCCATCAGTGGCACTATTCACCGCGAGACGGATGGCTTCTTCACGATCCTGAATCACGGCGTGGCCTTCTTTGCCGAAGCCTTTGCTCGCATCTGCGAGGATTTGTTTCGCGCTTTCGGTTCGGGGATTATCTGAAGTGAGGATGCAGACATCGCTTCCCTCCTCTGCGGCTTTGGCCATCGGTGCGCGCTTCGTTCGGTCACGATCACCACCGCATCCGAAGACCGTGAGGATGCGCTTCGGACGCAAGGCACGCAAGGCACTGAGCACATTGATAATGGCATCAGGAGTGTGCGCGTAATCCACGAAAATCTGGAACGGTTCGTTGTTCGTGACGCGCTCCAGACGGCCTGGAACTTGAGGCGCGGTCTTCATCGCCGTCACGCTCTCACGCAGATTACAACCAAGGCCATGTGCGGCGGCGATTGCGGCAAGCGCATTGTAAACATTGAAGCCGCCGATCAAAGGCGAGCGCACCAGCAGGCCCCGTCCCTTATGTTCCAGCTCAAACGAGGTGCCCGTGAAATCATAGCGCACGTTCACCGCCCGGTAATCAGCAGCGACGCCGAGGCCATAGCGAATGAGGCCCGGATGATTCTCGAATTTCTGGATGAGCTTGCGGCCCCAAGCATCATCTGAATTGATGATGAGCTTGGCATCGCGATTCATCGCCGCTTGCTCAAACAGCTTCACCTTCGCGTCAAAGTAAGCCTCCATCGTGCGATGGAAATCGAGGTGATCCTGAGTAAGATTCGTGAAGATGGCAGCATCCACGCGGAGGCCATGAGTGCGGCCTTGTTCCAG
>JANYJH010000290.1 GCA_025361865.1 Phragmitibacter sp. | reverse complement strand
GGATGCAGAGAAGCGAGTGCGAAGCCTCCATTTCATTTCCTCTCCCTAAGCAAACCTCCCTACCTTCCGAATTAATCCCCTTTTAATTCCGAAAAAAACCGTTTCTCCATCTTGACTCATGGACTGAAATTTGAGATTGTTTACTCCAGTAAGCGGCGCACCCCCTTCGCCGAGGCACCTCTGCTCCTCCCATTATGGCCTCGTCTCCTCTGCCTCGTAAGGATCTCCATCCGATCTGTCGCCATCAGGCGGAAGTCGTGCGTTCCCGACGCGAAAGGGCGGGGCTGTCCCAAGCGCAGTTGCGCTGATAAAGCGGGGCTGGATCGGGGGACGGTGCAGGCTCTGGAGTCCATGAAAAAGGTGCCTAAAACGGATACGATGGCTCTCATCGCGGAGGCGCTGGGCATCTCCCAGACGGAGATGATGGCGGAGTCTGAAAGGAGTTGCCATCAGGAAAAGCTCAAAGCCTACTCCAATCGCCTCACGTCTCCGGCCTGACCTGTGGTGAACTAAGGGGTGAACGATAAGCCGTCATCCACTGCTTCAACGCCTGCCTCGGCGGTTTCATTGATCCCTCAACCACTCTGGTTGAGCCGGACAGGAGACTCGGCCACCTGCCAACCACTCTGGGCGGCACTCCGGGGAGTCTCCCCTCACCTTCAACCACTCTGGGCGGCACTCAGATGAGTCTCCCCTCACCTTCAACCAGTCTGGGCGGCACTCCGGGGAGCCTCCCCTCACCTTCAACCAGTCTGGGCGGCAGGTGCCGGACTCTCCTTTTCCCGCCAACCACTCTGGTTGGAAGCACGCGGAGCCTTTTTAGGCGGCGGCGCGGCTTTGGCAATCCCTTGTTTCTCAACCCTTCCCGCTGACCCATGACCACGAACTGGGATGAGGGCTTCTTGGACTCGGGAACCTGGGACAGCCCTTCAACACTGCCTTTCACGCCTCTGCCCATCAAGAAACGACGAACTAACTCACCTTCCATGTCCAGCAATTCCACCGGGCCAGCGGCACTTCCTGAAGCTTCCTCCTTCCTGAGGCGCAGAGGTAGAGGGAACGGCGGTTAAAAAACCGCCGTGCCTTGTTTTAAAGGCACTCGTCAGCCACGCCATCGCCGCTTTCGTAAGAAAGTGGGAAGTTTGAATGCTTGGTAGCCTCGGAGTTCGTTTCCCACGCTCTTAGGAGCGGGACGGAGGTTCTTCACCGTTGGCTGGCGTCGCTGCGCGATGCGATGCTGTTTGGCCCTGCTGCGAGGGCTGTCACTCCGCTCACCCCCTCGCTACTGGCTTTTCATCGTTCCGCGATGGTGGCTTTGTCCATCCCCCCACTTTAGGTCTGCGTTTTCATGGTGGTGGGGGTGTTCCCAGACCTGAAGATGATGCTGATCATGCATGACCGAGGCGTGTGGGACACCCGCCACTACGCCTTGCCCTACCGCTTTGCTCTTGCGGAAAGCTGGCTCTCCAGTTCTTGAATCAAGGACTCACGCCGTCCCCGATGCGGCACCTCGGCGAGAATGGTGAGCGCGACGCTGCGGCACTCTCCAACGGTGAGATCCGCGGTATCGGTAACGCCGACAGTCGCGAGCACTCGTGCGATCAAGTTCGTGGCCTGAGGACCACCGAGCACCTTCGCGAGGATGCCTTCAAGATCACGCTGCACGGCTGACCATGGCGGTTCGTTTTGTAGCTTGGTTTCTTCTTCCACCACGATAGGAGCTAGCACTGCGGCGACGGGTATTTTCGTCGTAGTTACCTTCGGAATCGACTCTGCTGCCGTAACCGGTTTCGTTACGGGAAGGACTCCGACGGCTGCGAGCGCTCCGGCATGTTCCGCGAAAAAGAGCGTAGCCGTGACCGCTACGAGATCCAGGTCCACATTGGACCCTAGCAGGAAAGTGAACTGCACCCCGCGCTCATTCAGCATGAGCAGGCAGCCTTTCTCATAAGCAAACAAGACCTGCT
Organism: Phragmitibacter sp.; assembly: GCA_025361865.1. Taxonomy (GTDB): domain Bacteria; phylum Verrucomicrobiota; class Verrucomicrobiia; order Verrucomicrobiales; family Verrucomicrobiaceae; genus JANYJH01. Next base: position 2,946 of record JANYJH010000290.1, on the reverse strand, counting down.
TCACGGCGCGCTCCACTTGGGCGTAACCCCCGAACATGAGGTTGACCTGTTCCGCCAGGGCCTCCGCGTTCACGGAGTCGGACGGCAGGTGACTGGCGATGACCAGTGGGCCTTTTTGCAGCAGCGCCCCCTGAACCCCACCGAGTCGGCAGAGGTTTTGGGTCTCAGCAGAGAAATCAATCGGCATAAGCTCGGACATCGTTGGGTAATCTAACTGATTAGTCGTCAGCCGTCAGTTCTTCCAATATTTTATGCAGTGGGCGCACGTTCGGGGTCATGATGCCGTTCACGACCGCGCCGCCGTTGGCAAAGGAAAAGGCTGACTGACCTGCGTCGTCTTCGATTACGCCCAGGCTGGCCTTGTTCATGCCAGTCATCTCACCCATGAGACAGGCGAAGTAGTCCGCGTAACCGACTTCCTGCACGAAGCGCTGCTGGATCAGGTCATCTCCAGTGCTGTGCACTTCTTTCTTGGCTACCCGGATTAGCTGAGTGCCGCTGCCATCTCTTGTCATACCTGACTTTCATAACGCATGAGCCCTGTCAAGACCAGTCCTATCGTGAGAAAGTCGCCTGACTCCAGACTCCCCTCCATAAAAAAGCAGTGTGGCTTTAGAACCACACTGCTTGAAACTAACTGATCAACGGATCACGCGGGATCAATGCTGATGGCAGAACTCTTCAAAGCGATCCATGCCGGCATTGATCACGTCGAGGCCGGTCGCGTAGCTGAAGCGGACGGTGTAGTCTGCTCCAAAGGCGATGCCTGGGACGACGGCGACCTTTTGCTTGCTCAGGAGCTTCTCACAGAAGTTCACGGACTTGATGCCGATGGGCTCGATGTCCACGAGGAAGTAAAAGGCACCCTGAGGCTCTACGACCTTCACGTTACGGATGCCCTGAAGGCGCCCCAACATGAACTGGCGACGCACATCAAACTCCTCACGCATGTCCGCAACGATCTGCTGATCACCCTGCAAAGCGGCGATGGCACCGTATTGAGCGAAGGTGGTGGCGTTGGAAGTCGTGTGGCTCTGGAGGTTATCAATGGCTTCCGCGATCTTCTTCGGAGCAGCGGTGTAGCCCAGTCTCCAACCGGTCATGGCGTAGGCTTTGGAGAAGCCATTCACGGTGATGGTGAGGTCTGCGAGTTCCTTGCTGATGGAGCCGATGCTGACGTGCTTGCTCTCGCCATAGACGAGCTTTTCGTAGATTTCGTCCGACAGGATGAGGATGTCTTCACCGAGGGCGATCTCACCGAGGGCTTCGAGTTCTTCTTTGGTGTAAACAGCGCCCGTGGGGTTGTTCGGTGAGTTGATGATAACCATCTTCGTGAGCGGAGACATGGCGTCTTCAAACTCTTCCGGGGTCATCTTCCAGCCGTTCTCCACCTTGGTCTCGACGATGACGGGCACGCCGCCGACGAGCTTCACCATTTCTGGGTAGCTGGTCCAATAGGGAGACGGGATGATGACTTCATCGCCAGGGTTCACGGTGGCGAGGATGGCGTTGTAACAGGAGTGCTTCGCGCCGCAGTTCACGCTGATCTGGGAAGGCTCGTAGGAGAGATTATTATCAATGAGGAGCTTGGCGGCTAGGGCTTCACGCAGTTCCAACAATCCAGCGCTCTCCGTGTAGCGGGTCTGGCCGTCATGCAGGGCCTTGATGGCAGCATTAACGATGTGGGCTGGCGTATTGTGATCCGGTTCCCCAGCACCAAAGCTGAGAACGTCCACGCCTTGTTTCTTCAGCGCCTTGGCTTGGCTGGTGATGGCGAGCGTGAGCGATGGTGAGATTTCGGCGACGTTTTTGGCGATGAAGTCCATGTGATATTAGCAGGCTTTCGGTTGATTTTTCGGGGAGAACTAAAGAGGCGAGTAATAAGGGGTTGTCAATGAATGAGAGGCACAAAGCCGGAAGGTTACGAAGCCTTGGTGCCTAAGCGCCCCTTCGCCGTCACCCATTTGCCCTTTTTTAGGATGGTATCGAAGACCAGCCCGGCCTTCTCCCCAGCCTGCAAACAGGCGTCGGCTTGCGTGTTCAAGATGCCGGAAAGGAAGACAACGCCGTCCTTTTTCAGCGAGCGGACGATCTTCGGAATGATGGCCTCCAGCACATCTGCGAAGATATTGGCGGCGATGCAATCCCAGCGCTGTTTGGGCTTCCATTTCAGCACATCAGCTTCTTCCAGAACCGCCAGCTTCGTCTTGTTCCGCTTCAGATTTTCCTTCGCCACCTTGATGGCCAGCGCATCGAAATCACAGCCCCAGATTTCCTGCGCGCCGAGCTTTTCTGCGGCGATGGCCAACAAGCCACTGCCCGTGCCGAGATCCAGCATGGTCCACGGTTGGCCCTCATGCTGTTCTGCGAAGTCCACGAGCATCCGCAGCACCGTCGCGGTCGTCGCATGATGCCCGGTGCCGAAGGCCATGTCCGCCGGGATGCTGATGATGTGGCGGCCTGGGTTCTCAAGGGCCAACTCCGCGAGCTTTTTCTTATCCCGTTCCGCACAGATGAGGAGGCAATCCCGCACCTTCACGGGCGGTGGCAACTCCGCACTCAGCGCCGCCCAGTTCTGCGATTTCAACTCCCTCACGCTGCCGCCGAATTGTTTCTTGATCGTCTCCGCTTCCTTGCGCTTCTGGCAATAAACCTCGACCCGAATCATCGTGCGCTTCGGGATGCGTGTGATCACCGCGCGCTGCTCCCCACCGACGATGAATCTCTCTTCCCACGCATCCGCCCATTTCTCAGTAGATAGCTTTGACCATACAAACATGGCCGGATGCTAGAGGCTCACGCTGAAGATGTCGAGCCGTGGTTCACCCCTTTCCGCTGAGCCCCTCAAGCGCGCGCAACATTAGAAGGGCAGCGGATAACTGCGCCTGACGCTTAACGAGAAAATGATGAGCGACGTGGCCGCAAGGTCAGGGGCAATGGCTTCCT
>JANYJH010000175.1 GCA_025361865.1 Phragmitibacter sp. | reverse complement strand
GGTCATTCCATTCAGCATCGAGATGGCCGTGGTGATCTTAGCACAACGAAAATCCGTGAAAGCTGCTTCGACTGATCCGGTCATCTCGCTGCGCTCAACCGGCGGAGCAAAGTGGTATTCCAGGGCGTAGTTGATGTCGAGAGTGTCGCCATCTGGCCCCATCACGGGATCGACCTCCAACTTCAAACCGACAGGTTTTAATTCGCTTTTGACTTCGAGATGGCCCTTCTCATCTACGGTGAAGCCAGTGCAGTAAGGGTGATCGCTCAGTGATTCCAGTGTCGCCCGCTGACCACTCTTGGTTTGAAGTGCAAGCGTGCCCAGAGGCTTCGCTTTGCCTTGTGCCACCATCTCCGAAAGACGTTTCCATGATTCCGTGTGGTCGGCTTTGTTCTCAGTCTCGTGCAAGATTTGCCGAAGAGTCGGCGCATCCGTTTGGACCAGATGGAGGTGCAACGCGATGTAGAGCGGCACGACATCCATGCTGTTGATGAGAGAATGCACCACCGCCATCTGTGGCACCGTGGTGCGCACAGCGAGGGTTCCCGCAGACACATCCAGCAAGAACGCGCTGCCTGCGGGAAAGGCCTCGTCCTTGAAGTCCTTGCTCTTCAAAATCATCTGTGTGCTCTTCTGGATGTATTCAACCCACACGCTCTCGGGTGCCTCTGCTGCTGGAAAGGGAGGGAGCGCTTTCAAGGCATCATTTTCCATATCCGACGAACTCCAGGCATATAAATGCCAAGGCACACGGAATGACTGCGTGACCCATTCATCGGGTTTTGGCTTGGCGGTTTCAGCTGCGAAACTGAAGCTCAACGACAGGCAACAAAGACCGATGGATATGAAAACAAGGCGGCACCACATCCGCGTATTTTGCGCAGAGAGTTCTGATTCTGGCAAGCAAACTCAATCAACTCACCGAGAGCGCTTTCCCGGTTGATTTGCGAAGCTTGCCCATCACTTCAGCGAGGATGCTGACGGCGATCTCTGCGGGATTGTCGGCGCCGATGTTGAGTCCGATGGGCGCGTGAACGGTGGCGAGGGCTTCTTCACTGATGCCGCGCTCACGCAGTTCTTCGAGGACGCGGGTGACTTTACGTTGGCTGCCGATCATGCCGAGATAGCCCGCGCCAGGATGGGCAAGGGCCGTGGCGAGAGCTTCGCGATCCAGCATGTAGTTCCGGCTGACGAGGACGAGGGCTTCATCAGACTGCCACGCGTGATTGGCGATGAAGTCTGGCGCGGCTCCTTGATAAACGACGTGAGCTTCGCATCGCGCGAGGAGATCAGCGCGATCATCAATGACGGTGACATGCCAGCCGCAGCCTTGGGCGAGCTTGCTCAGAGCTTCTCCACAATGACCTGCGCCGAAGATGATGATGGCTTCACGCGGAAGCTGTGGCTCGAGCATGACGGTGACTTCACCGCCGCAGATGGCACCGAAGGAGTCGGGGCTTTTTTCATGAAGCGGGTAGCTTTTCAGCAGAGGCACTTTGCTTTCCAGCAGTGCGAGGGCATCCGCAATAACGAGGGATTCAAACTTGCCTCCGCCGATGGTGCCGAGAATGCGGCTATCTGCGAAGATGAGCGCTTTGGCCCCTGGCTCCCGGGGCACGGAACCGCGCACGGCTGCGACGGTGACCAAGACGCAGGGCTCGCGTCGTTGGCGCACCGCGAGCAGTTCTCGCAGCAGGGATTCGTCCGTCATTCGCGTGCGATGGTCGCTTCAATCTGACCATGAGGCTCATCGATCGGCACGAAGAGTTCATTTTTATTTTCGATGCCGAAGGGCTGGAGATTGATGAGCAGGAAGTGCAGGTTCGGCAGGGCAAACGTGATCTGGGAAATTTCAGGACAGGCATCAAACGCCGCCTGCGCCATCTGCCAGAGTGTGGCCTGCACGGAGACGCTGAAGTTGTTGGCAAAGGGCACGACGACGGCTTTCAGCATGGCCTCCACGGCGGCGGTGTAGCTCGCGGGCTTGCGGGTCCAGACCCACGAAGCTTTCATGGAGGTGGCGAGGAAGCGGTCAGTGGTGGGCACCAGCGTCGTGTTTTCGCAAACGGGGAAGTCGGAGAAGCCGGAGCCGGTGCTCTTCAGAATGATGAACTCGCTCACGCCGGAAACCAGTTCATGCGTCGTGGCCGACTTGGTGAGTTTGACGAAGGGCTTGGCGCGATTGCTTTGCGCAAAGCTGTGCGGATGCGGCGCACCATCAATCGTGAGCCGATTCCACAGGCGTTCTTCGATCTCGACGGTCACGCTTTTCACCTGCTCGTATCGCGCTAGGAAATGATCAGCGATCACGAGCGCGAAGTCTTCGTTGTCCGGGCCAAGATGCTTGTAAGCGAGGACGTTGATCGTGTTTTTGCAGGTGTCCGTGGGGACGACTTTGGAGTTGTCCGCTTCGCGATAGCTCGATTCAAAATCACCGGAGAGCGCAACGCGCACCGTCAGCTCTTTCACTGATTGCATCGGGCCATCGTGCAGCACTTTACAGACGCGGACTCGGGCTTTGCCGTAGTTTTGGGAGAGGAGTTTCATAGACGCCAATCTAGAAGCATAGAGGCTGCCAGTGGGTGCTAGCAAGACGGGGAGGGGAGCAAAAAACAGGGGAGACTACGACTTTGGTGTTACGGAGGAGCGTAGGGCTATTCATTTGGGCCAAGGTCCAAGCTCAGCACAATAACGGCCATCGTTTACGGAATAACATTGATCCCCTGAAGTCCAAATAGTGGGGCAGCGGCGAGAAAGTGGCGGTCGTTGGAATAGACTTCGGTAAAACCGTGCTCCGCAGCGCATGAGAGGTGAAGGGCGTCAGAGGCACGGAGGAAGATGGATGTAGGTGCGGAGCGATAGACTTGTTCCACTCTATCAAACATGGCCTGTGTCAAAGGAAGCAAGCGTAAGGCGCCGACGACACAGTCTTGGTTGAATTGATCGAATACGACAGCGAGTTGGGCGGCTGTGACATGGCCCTCACGAGCTTTGCGGTGACCCGTGGAATAGAACTCTGCGCGACCAAGAAGGCAGCAGCTCAGGACATCCACATTGGCGGCACAGTCGATCACTTCGGATGAGCCTACCTCGGGCCAACGAAGTTTGCAGAGATAAGTGGAATCGAAATAACGCTCGCTCATCGCGCGTCGCGTTCTTCGGAAATTATCTGGGTGGAATCCGTGCCTCCTGAAAGCACTCCTGAATTCAACAACGCCTCATACTCGGGGAGCATCGTGCGTTGCGTCCAGTAAGAGGCCTTTGGCTTGGCTTCACTGACGGGTTCTTGTTCCAAGGCGAACTCGAGCAGAACAATGGTTTCTTGAGCAAGGGAGCGTCGGTGTGTCTCAGCCGCCTGTTTCAGACGTGCGTGCAGAGCTTCAGGCAAGGGATCAATGACAAGTGCCGACATGATGCTGAAGATTAACGTTTGGTTTTGAGTTGTAAAGGGGTGCGCTGTCCGGCTTTGAAGACCGTTGAACGTGGAGCTAGCTTCTCAAGCCTTCCGCGTATTCGGAATCTCCCCCCAAAGCCGTAAGCGCGACACGCCGCCGTCAGGGATGATATTAAAGCGCACATGAGTCACGACACCGAGTGGGACGACGTTGGTTTCAAACTCATGGAGTTTATCCATCGCGAGTTTTTCCTCTGGCAGGAGAGTCGGCCAGAACATGGATTGCGTGATCAAGGAGCTGTCCGTTCCGCTGGTGACGTTGGCTGCTTGAAGAAGGCAGGAGTGGGGGTAGTTGCCTTTGAAATGGAGGGTGTCCACTTCAACCTTACGGATGACGCCTGGGATGGCCAGAGCGATGAGACACCAGTCGTTGCCGGGTTCGCGTCGGCGTCGGGTTTCCCAGCCATCGCCCATGTCTTGACCACGGCCGGGCATGAGGAGATTCGAGGCGTGACCGAAGTGCTGATTATTGGCGGACACGATGTAGGCCCCGTTCTCAATGGCCGCGAGGTTCACCAGCGCGCCCTTCTCCGCGCCATGCCAGTCGGCTCGCGGTTGGCCGTAAATGCGAAGACGGGCAAGGCCGCCATCGGGATAGATGTTAAGCCGCACATGGGTGAAGGCGCGCGTGCTGTTCGCGGTGAGGTAATGATGGCTGTTCCCTTGCAGTGAAGTCGCGGGGATGATCTCGATCCATTCCGTGTCCTCATGAGGATCGCCCTCGGCTTCATAGCAGGCCTCAAGCGAAGCCGCAGGCGGGTAGTTGCCGGTGAAGTGAGTGGTGTCCATGTCCACGCCTTCGATGTTGCCTGGTCGGGCGAGTTTGATGAGGCACCAATCACTGCCGGTTTCGCGTTTGCGTCGCGTTTCCCAGCCGTCCATCCATTTGCCGTTCGCATCGTATTTGCCAGGAATGAAGACGGGCGGTTCGGGATTGAGCATCCGTTCTTTAGCGGCGAAGAACTCATCGTTGGCCTTCAAGGCGACAGCCCCCAGCCGTGGATCGGCGAGGTTGGTGTAACGACGCGTGAAGTCCGGTGCGTTGGGGTCGAGAGGAGAGATGGCCATAAGGAAATCTATTCGGTGAGGGTGAACGGATGTTGATCGTGCCAGTGCCGTGCGATGTCCACACGTCGCGTCACCCAGACGTGATCATGTTTTTCGAGGTGATCCAGAAAAAGCTGAAGCGCACGGAACCGGCCTGGGCGGCCCAACAAACGGCAGTGCATCCCGATGGACATCATCTTCGGCGACTCTGAACCTTCTTCATAAAGCACGTCAAAAGTATCGCGCAGGTAGCTGAAAAAGTGATCCGCCGTGTTGAACCCTTGAGGGCTCGCGAAGCGCATATCATTAGCATCCAGCGTGTAGGGGACGATGAGATGCGGCTTGATTTCACCCGCGCTGGTTTTGACTTCCCTCCAGAAAGGCAGGTCATCGCCATAGTAATCGGAGTCGTAAAGAAAGCCTCCGTGTTCAACGACCAGCCTGCGGGTGTGGAGGCTGTCGCGACCGGTATACCAGCCCAGCGGACGTGTGCCTGTTAATTGCTCAATGGCCGCCATGCCCAGGTTCAAATGCTCGCGCTCGGTGGCTTCATCGACGTTCTGATAGTTGATCCAACGCCAGCCATGGCACGCGATTTCATGGCCCAGTTCGACAAAGGCTGCCGTGACATCGGGATGTCGCTGAAGGGCCATGCCCACACCGAAAACCGTGAGCGGTAGCCCCCGTTTTCCGAACTCCTTCAGGATGCGCCACACGCCAGCGCGTGAGCCATATTCATAGATGGACTCCATGCTCATGTGCCGCGCTGGAAAGCTTTCCGCACCGACGATTTCTGAGAGAAACCACTCGGAGCCCTTGTCTCCGTGCAAGACACAATTCTCACCGCCTTCTTCGTAATTCAGCACGAACTGAACCGCCACCCGCGCCTTCCCAGGCCAGTTAGCGAACACTGGCTGGCGTCCGTAGCCGATCAAGTCTCTGGGATACAAATCGTCTGGGTGCATTGATTTTAAGACTCTGGCGGAATGGTGAAGCTTTCAACCCTAAAGCACAAAGGTGACCATGACGTTGTTTTGTTACTTGAACCACCACTGAAGAAGCGGTGTCATCAGCGCCGTGAAAATGCCGGTCAAAGTCATGGCCAGAGCGCTTACACCACCGAGGAACTCGGATTCGCGAAGCAATCGCGCCGTGCCGATTCCATGCGATGAGGTGCCGATGGCGGCACCGATGGCAATGTCATTGCGAATGCCTAAAGCCCGCAACAAGGGCAGTCCAATGATGCTGCCGAGCAACCCTGAAATGACCGCTGCCAGCGCCCCGAGTTCCGGCACGCCCCCGAGCTGGCGCACGACCTCGATGCAGATCGGTGCCGTGGCTGATTTAGGCAAAACAGAGAGCACGATCTGATGCGGGGCTCCCGCCAGATAAGCGGTCAAGCCAGAGCTGATGACGCCAAAGAGGGCTCCCAAAGCACAAGAGATCATGATGACTTTCAGGTGCTCGCGAATGCGCCGCGCATGATGATAAAGCGGCACCGCGAGCGAGACCGTAGCGGGTGCGAGGAAGGCTGAGATGAGGCTCCCGCCATTGCGATAGGTTGAGTAAGGGATGTGGAGCAGAAGCAGACAGCCGATCAACAAACCACAAGTCACCAGCAACGGATGCAACCAATGCCAGCGCCGTTGACACGCGGTTCCGATGACATAAGCGATGATCGTAATGCCCGCGCCGAAGATGGGAGCGCTGTAGAGATTACTCAGGTTCATGCGCGGCGGATGGGTTGAAGATACGGCCCAGAACAGTCGCTGAAAAAGCGGTGACCAGCAGCACCGTTACCAGACTGACGACGGCTGCCAGCAGGAAGGCGAACCAATGACTGCCGAGCACTGGAAACAGATCCAGCACGCCGACCAGCGCTGGCGCGAAGAACAGCATCATGCTTTGCAGCAGGGCCGAGGCGCCGCGCTCGACCCATTCGATTTTGATGAGTCCTGAGAACAGTCCAATGGCCAGCAATCCCAAGCCAATGACGGCTCCGGGCAATGGGATGAACCATTCCGAAAGCAGGATGCCTGCGATGTTAAAGGCGGAGATGATCGCGAAGCCCTTGAGCACTTGACGCACATCGGGCGGGGCGGGTGATGGAGTGATCGGTTCGGGCATGAGGTGCTGGTTGGTTGGTGGATTCGAGAGGGATCAACTATTGGCATTCTGCCCGAAGGGCAATCCATGAGTAGCCGTGGGTGACGCGAGTCTTGACGAGCTAACCCACGGTCAAGGCGAAACCGTCCGTCCCGGCGGGGTTTTTGAGATGTCATAGAAACGCCGCCGGGAC
>JANYJH010000267.1 GCA_025361865.1 Phragmitibacter sp. | reverse complement strand
GGTAACTGGGAACGAAACATGCCTTGGCGCCAACCCTGGGACGATCTTGGGTTCGGGAAGCGGCATGCGGTAGGAATGGGCTGAAACGTCGGCCCCGCCCAGAAGTCCGAAGACCTGCCGTGCACCTTGATGAAGATGCTCGGTGGCATTCATCAGCCGGATTCGGGAAAGATTGAGTTTGCTGGAAAGCCCGTAGTTCTGGATTCGGTGCTCAAAGCGCAGGCGCTGGGCATTGCGCTGATTCATCAGGAGTTGAACCTCGCGGATAATCTCGATGTCGCGGCCAATGTATTCCTCGGTCGCGAGCCGCAGCGTTTCGGCTTCATCGACCAGCAGCGAATGAAGCGCGACACGCAAGCGTTGCTGGATCGCCTGAAGGCCGGGTTCAAAGCGGAGGCGCTGGTGGAGTCATTGTCGCTCGGTCAACGGCAATTGGTGGAGATCGCGAAAGCCTTGTCTTTGCAGGCGAAGCTGCTCATCATGGACGAGCCAACTTCCAGTCTCTCGGCACGCGAGAGTGAGTCCTTATTCGCAGTCATCGCGCAGCTTCGTGAGCAAGGCATCAGCATCCTCTATATCTCGCACCGACTCGGAGAAGTGAAGACGATGGCGGATCGCGTGGTGGCCTTGCGTGATGGTCGGAATGCAGGCGAACTGACCAAAGATCAGATCACGCATGAAGCCATGATCCGCCTGATGATTGGTCGTGATTTGACCAGCACCTTTGATCATCAACCGCAACCGCCGCGTGAGATTGCGCTCGAAGTCCGAGGCTTGAAGACGCAAGCCAATCCGACGCACGCGCTGAATTTCAGAGTGCGCCAAGGCGAGATCGTAGGCATGGCGGGCCTCGTGGGATCAGGGCGAACGGAGGTTTTGCGAGCGATGTTCGGCATTGAACCACCCGTGGCAGGCGAGGTGAGAATTGCTGATCAAGCGCTCACGCCGCAGCATCCTGAAGAAGCCGTGCAGGCAGGACTTGCGCTGGTGCCGGAGGACCGCAAAACCTTGGGTGTCTTTTTGCCAGAGTCGGTGAAATGGAATATTTCGCTGCCCAGTCTTTGGCAAAATCGCACAGGCTTCGGCTTTCTCAATACCTCCCATGAAGAGACGACCGCCGCTTCGATGACCCAGAAGCTGCGCATCAAAGCGGCCTCTACGGACACTCTCGTCGGCACCTTGTCCGGCGGGAATCAGCAGAAGGTCGCGCTGGCGAAATGGCTGGCTATGAAGCCCAAAGTCTTACTGCTCGATGAGCCCACGCGCGGCATTGATGTCGGTGCCAAGCGAGAGATCTACCAGCTAATGGAAGAGCTGGCCCGCGATGGCATGGCCATCTTGTTCGTCAGCAGTGAAATGGAAGAAGTGCTAGCCATGTCAGATCGAGTGCTCGTCATGCATGAGGGCAATCTGGCGGGCGAACTCCAACGAGATGAACTCAGCGAAGAAGCGGTGATGCGACTGGCTTCGGGGCAAGGAGATGAATCATGAATGAAGAACCTGAAAATCCACTGGCTGCAAAACTGAAACGGGTGGAGCGCGAATTGAAGATTGTTCGTCGGAACTGCCTTGTTTGGATGATTGCTTGCTTTCTTTCAATGATTCCGAGAATGGATGATTACATTCACGAAGACCCATCTAAAGCACTTTTGATCGGAATCCTTAGCGTTGTATTGGGCGTGCTTATAGCCTTCATCCTCCTATGCAGAGCACGCACATCTCATTAATTGAATGAAAAAGATCATCGGCATCACCAGCATCCTTGTTCTCGTCTGCGTCATCACAGCGGTGATCAATCCGAATTTCCTCAATCCCTACAACGCGGAGAACCTCATCAATTGGACCTCGCTCTTTGGCATCCTTAGCATCGGTGCGGCTTTCGTCATCATCACCGGCGGCATTGATTTGAGCATTGGCAGTGTGGTGGGACTCATCGGAACTTTGCTGCCTTATCTGCTCGTGAAGAAGCATTGGAGCATCGCTTCAGCCATGACCTTATCACTCTTCATCTCCGCGCTGATCGGCTGGTTTCATGGGCTTCTCATCACGAAGGTCAGGCTCCAGCCCTTCGTCGTGACTCTCTGCGGACTCCTCTTCTATCGCGGCATCGCACGCTGGATGACGCAAGATGATGTGCAGGGATTTGGCAATGATTACGATGGCCTTCGTTGGCTGGCTACGGGCCGGATCAAACTGTTTTTCCTCGGTGAGTATCATCTGCCTGTGCCGCTCATTATCTTGGCTGTGATCGCCTTGATCGCGGCAGTCTTCTTGAACAAGACGGTCTGGGGGCGGCATTTGTTGGCGCTCGGACGCAATGAAGAAGCGGCGCGTTACAGCGGCATTCGCACGGAGCGTCTTTTGATCTTGGCCTATGTCTTGTGCTCGTTCTTGGCGGGGATTGGTGGCATCTTATTCGCGCTGGATGTGAACTCCGTGCAACCGTCAGGACAGGGGAACTTCTACGAACTCTACGCCATCGCTGCCGCCGTGCTCGGCGGTTGCAGCCTCCGAGGAGGCGAGGGGAGTATCTTTGGCGTCATCATCGGCACGGCCATCATGCGCGTGCTTTATAACTCCATCAATGTCCTCGGCATCTCCACTCAGTTGGAGTTCGCGATCATCGGCTTGGTGATCCTCGTTGCCGTGACTGCGGACGAGATGCTGCGTCGTTATCGGAAGCTCTAGTCGCACAGGCGGGACGCCTGTGTTACGCCCGCTTCATCAGATCAAGGTAGATGGTCTCCAGATGCCCAATGTTCGTTTTCCGATCAAACCGCCTCTCGATCGAAGCGCGGGCCTCTTCCGCCATTTGCTTGATCCGCGAAGGCTGGGCCATCAGGCTCAGCGTGGCGATGGCCAGCGCATGGTAATCGTTCTCATCCACCAGTAGGCCGCTTTCACCGCTGGAGATGGCTTCGGGAATGCCGCCGTGCCTGGTGGCGATGACAGGTGCTCCGCTGGCCATCGCTTCCAACAACGAATTCGGAATCCCTTCGCGATTCCCATCCACAGAGGTGCGGCTCGGATGTAGGAAGAAGTGTGAGCGATAGACCTCCCGTCGCAGTTGCTCCTGCGTTAAGAAGCCCGTGAAACGCACTTGCTTGATCACGCCGAGATCAATGGCCAAGGTCTCCAGCTCCTGCCGCAGCGGGCCATCACCAGCGATGACCAGCTCCGCGCGAGGCTTCGTCTTGGCGATCTCTTTGAACGCGCGCAGAGTCGTATCCAGTCCCTTCTTCGCGATCAATCGGCAGCACTGAAGCAGCCGCCATTCTCCATTCGGTGGGAGCACCCGAGGCACAAAGGGCCACTCTTCCAGCGGCACGCCCGTGCGCTGAATCACGATCTTCTCTGCCGGACAGCCCAGCTTGATCAGATCATCCACGAGGCTCTGCGAACGGCTCTGGATCAGCGTTGCAGCGGCAAAGACCTCCCGCATGGCGAATAGATGCGCCTCCTTCTCCATGTCCACGCCAGCATCCGCACCATGAAAAGACACGATCACCGGATGCGGGCTGGCCTTGATCAAGGGCAACAAATGAACCCCGATGTGACCGAAGTAAATGTGCAGCAGCTTCGCATCCGCCCGCGTCAGCTCCAGCAGCATGTGACGCACCTCCCACGGATAAATGCGCCACGGCGCGTGCTTGAAGTGCTTATGAACCAAACGCCGCCACCAGCGCAGGCGCGGCTTCGGCAGGACAATGAGGCGCTTCTCTGGAAACGGAAACCGGTCCGCGCACTCACGCTTGTGCGTCAGCACCCAAGGCTCCACCGCCTGCAATCCCGTCACTTGCCGGTAAACATGCAGCATGTCCGGCTTGAGAAAGTCGGAGACATAGCTGGCGATGACAGGCTTCATTTAGTTGATAGTGATGAGTTGATGGTGGATAGACGGAAACGCACTCCGATCCCAGAGCTTCCGTCTATCCACCATCAACTCGCAAGTATCAACCCCTCGTGAACTACACCGAAAAAGCGCGCCTCGTCATCGAACTGGAAATCGAGGAGCTGGGGCGGCTCGGAGAGCGCATTGGAGAAAGCTTTGGGCGGGCCATTGAGACGCTCATGGACTGCCTCACGGCAAAGCGGAAGATCGTCGTCTGCGGCGTCGGGAAGAGCGGCAATATCGGGCGAAAGCTCGTCGCCACGTTGAACAGCACTGGCGCGACCAGCGTGAATTTAAATGCTCAAGATGCCCTGCATGGCGACCTAGGCGTGCTGGATGAAGGAGACGTGGTGGTGCTTCTCAGTTATAGTGGGGAGACTCAGGAACTGCTGGAGTTGCTTCCCCATCTGCGCCGCATAGATGCGCGACTTATCGCCATCACGGGCAATACAGAAAGCGCCCTCGCGAAGAACAGTGATGTGGTGCTGGATGTCCGCGTGGAGCGTGAAGCCTGTCCCTTGAATCTCGCCCCCACCTCTAGCACCACGGCCATGCTCGTTCTGTGTGATGCCCTCGCGATGGTGCTTCTCGAAGCGCGCGGTTTTGATACGGATGACTTCGCCAAATTCCATCCCAGCGGCTCGCTGGGTCGCGCCCTGCTCACGAAGGTCAGTGATGTCATGCGCCACGGTGATGCTCTCGCATTGGTGACTCCTAAAACGACCATTCACGAAGCCCTGCAAAAGATGACCAAAGCCCGCAGTGGAGCCGCCGTCGTCGTGCAATCTGATGGGAAACTCGCCGGAGTGTTCACGCATGGCGACTTCGTGCGCGCCTTCCAGAAAGACGCGAACATCGCGGACAGGCCAGTCGTTGATTACATGACGGCCAAGCCTATCAGCATCTCTGCGGATAAGCTGGCCACGGAAGTCCTCGCCCTACTGGAGCATCATCGCGTGGATGACTTGGTCGTCCTGAATGATCAAGGCGAACCCGTGGGCATGGTGGACACGCAGGATCTGACCCGCGTGAAGTGGGTGTGAATCAGAACGAATACCACGCGCCGAGGAACAGCGTGTTATTGGCTGAGGCGTTATGACTGGTGCCATCGAAGTGATTGTAGATCACGTATTGCAGGGACAGCTTAAGATCGCTGTTCGGCAGGAAGGAGGGGCCACCGTTCTTGTGGAAGGGGAGCCAGTTCAGCTCGGCCACGAAGCCATCACTGAAGGGGGAACCCGTGGGGCTGCCATCGTGAAGCCCGGTGTCCTTGCTGCCGTCGGTGACAAAGTATTGCAAGGCTCCGCCGTAGGATTTGTCATGGAGCACATCCACGGTCGCGGCTAACTTCCACAAGCTGTCCTTCGAGTTCTCCGCCGTGCCGAGGGCTTTGCTGGCATTCCAGCGCTCATGTTCATGGGTCCAAGTCAGCAAGGCGAGGAGGTTGTTGTTACCGATCGCGGCTTGGTATTGTGTGTCAAAGCCGAAGTCCACGGTGCGGTCTTTACCGGCTGACTTATCACGCCCAGGGTAAGTGGAGGCGACGAGTCCGAAGGTGCCGATTTCCCATGAAGCCGCGCCGAGCTTGGTGGTGTAAGCCAAGCGCCAGTAAGGAGCCAAGCCGGCGATCTGGGCCTCATCCGTGGGGTCCACGCCCATGGCGCGCTGGAAGCCGGTGCCGAGGGTGCGGTAAGCGCCGACATCTACATACCAGGTTTTATCAATCAAGGCGTAAGCCCCGATGCCTACGACCTGCTGGGAAAAGCCACCATCAATCAACGTGGCCGCTGAGGGCGAGGAAGCGAGCGGGGAGGTGCTGAACGGGAAGCCCCACGCTGGCAGGGTCTGCCAAGGGTCTTGCATGGTGGGATTGTTATTCAGGTAGATGCCGTAGGTGGCGTCCTTACCCAAGAGCGTGCCTTTATCAGCATAGCGGATTTCAACATTGTCCCAGCTCAAGGAGCGACCCACGCCGTCATAGGTGGCCTGCGCGAAGACGCCGATCTTACTCAAGAAGCTACCGGCGGATGGTCCGAAGAGGGCTCCGGTGTAGAACAGGCTGGCCTGACCAAGCGCGATGTTATTGTTCGGGCCGAAGTGTTCAGCCGCTCCCCCTGGAACGCCGACCTTCGTATGAGTGAATCCGGCCTGGATCATGGCAGAGATGGGCGGCCATTCCGTGGTTCCTTCGGAAGATGTGTAGCCTTCCAACTTAAAGCGCCGTCCGGTATCCGTAAGCGCGGGGAAGTCCGTGTGACACATGGCGCACTGCATCCCCGTCTGGCGGGTGAAGGCAGGCGTGGCCTGGGTTTTCAGCGGGATGGCTGAGAGCAACACTGCGAGGAGTGCGAACAAGGGTGTGGATATGTTTCTCAGGGACATAAGTGGCGTGATTAAGCCAATCTCAACGCCAGATTGCAACCTTATTTAATACGGGAAGCGCTGGTTTTTAAACATCTATGCAAGATGGAATGATTTGTGGAAAGGTGAGGTGGGTTATCCTGTTCAGGAGGTATTCGCCTTGCTTTAGTCCGGTTACGCCGTCCTTATCCGATGCACTACTTTGTCACGCTGATCGTCGCATTGCTTTTCATGAGCGCAGGGATCGCTGAGCCCGTCATTGCGCAGGCGATACTGACTGACTCTCCAGCCATCCAATGGGAAGGGAAGACGCAGCAGACTTTGGACTCGCTGAGGATCAAGAGCGATGGCTCGATCAAGCTGGAGAGTTGCGCAGACATCACGATCATAGCCTGTGAACTGCGCTCCATCGAACTCATTAATTGTGATCGGATCACCATTCGGAACTGCTGGCTGCATGACTCCGCGCGCATCGGCGTGCAGATTGGCAGTTGCCGTCAGGTGCTCATTGAAGGCTGCCGTATGGAGAATGTCG
>JANYJH010000246.1 GCA_025361865.1 Phragmitibacter sp. | reverse complement strand
TCTATTTCGTCTTCAACGGCACCGCCGCGAACTCGCTGGCATTGGCCTCGCTTTGTCAGTCCTATCAAAGCGTCATCGTGCACCAGACCGCTCATGTGGAGACTGACGAATGCGGCGCACCGGAGTTCTTCTCCAATGGCTCGAAGCTTCTGCTCGCTCGCGGTGACGATGGTCGTCTCGATCCGCAAGACGTGGAGCGGCTCTTCACCGGCCGTCGCGATCTCCATTTTCCAAGACCTCGCGCCTTGAGCCTCAGCCAGAGCACCGAGTTCGGCACCGTCTATTCCCCTGAAGAAATCAAGAAGCTCTGGGGCATCGCCCGCAGCCAAGGCGTCCGCATCCACATGGACGGCGCGCGCTTCTCCAATGCCGTGGCCTCGCTTGGCTGTGAGCCTGCGGACATCACTTGGCGCGCTGGGGTGGATGTCCTGTGTTTTGGCGGAACGAAACTCGGCATGGCCGTGACCGAAGCCGTCGTGTTTTTTGATCGCGAGCTCTCAAAGGACTTCGCGTATCGCTGCAAGCAGGCGGGCCAGCTTTGCTCCAAAATGCGCTTCATCTCCGCGCAGTGGCTGCGGATGCTGAAAGACGGCGTCTGGCTCCGCTACGCCAGGCAATCCAACGCCAATGCCCAAGCGCTTGCCCAAGGCTTGCGGAAGATCGAAGGCGTCGAGATCCTGCATCCTGTCGAGGCGAACGCCGTCTTTGTGAAATTACCTCCCGCTGTGGATCAGCGCCTTCGCGAGAAAGGCTGGAAGTTCTACAACTTCATCGGCGGCGGCGCGAGATTCATGTGCTCCTGGAAGACCACGGCAGAAGATGTGGCCGCGTTGTTGAAGGATGCGGCGTGAGTTGTTTAATCAACGACGTGAAAGGCCAAATGCAGGGTGTCTTTTCTCGTGTTTTACAACCGTCACACGGATACTTTCCTCACCAATCATTCTGAAAAAGATGACGTAAGGGAAACGCTTCATGAGAGCACGTCGTAGATCGGCGCGGACAATCATCCAACGTAATGGCATTGATGCGATACGGAGAACTTGTTGTTCAAACTCATTCACGAAGTCGTCTCCAAGTCCTTGAGATCGGGCTTCATAGTAGTCTCGAATCTCTTGAAGTTCGTCACCTATGAATGGGTGATACTCCACTCTCATGCTCTCAATCGCTTCATGAGATCGTTATGCGAGAGTGGCGCAACCGCTCCAGATTCCAGCTCTGCATCGCGAGCCAATGCTAATGCGATAGCATCTTCATCACTGCGACCAGCAGCCAAGGAATAAGGGTCTTCGATGCTTTCCCAAAGAGATGCGGCAAGGAGAACACGTTCCTTCATGGGGAGTTGAAGAGCTTCAGGCGCTATCTGGTCAACAGTCATGAGACTAGGATACGCTGAGGGATGATATGGGGAAGTAGAAATTTCCATGACCTAGTGGCACGGGTCAGCCCGTAGTTCGTTACGCGTTTTTATCCCATCCTCAGATCTGTCCCGATGCTCTCAGATAGCTTCGTCAGCAGCGCTTCTGAGTTCGCCCAGCCTCCGCAGCATTCGGGACTCAGGGCGATGGTCAGGCACTTCATCGCGCCGGAGGCTTGTAACGCGGCGATGCTTTCTCCGAGATGCCGCAGGTAGTCGTCGGAGTAGATTTGATAATAGTCGTTCCGCTGCCGCCGCCACATGAAGTAGTCCAGATCGAGGTTCACGATGGTGGGTGTTTCATTCGCGGCACAGGCAGCGAGATGCAAAGGAAGCTCATGCGGAGGAACCTCCGTGAAAGGGAAATTCGGTGGGTCACCCGTCGCGGGGAGTTGTGCCCAAAAGAGGGTGCTGAGCTTTTCAGGATAACGCGCCAGAAAGATGGAAAGGTAGTTCCCCCAATGGATCAGGGGGACCTCGCTGCCGTTCAGATGCCACGTCGCGCCAAGGTAGTCGGTGAGGGACATCCCATCTAATGACGGCAGCGCTTCCAACCACTGATGGAGGTTGCTTTGAAGCGTATCAGAATGGCGATCAATATGGAACAAGGCCACGCGGTCCTCACTCTGGAGATGCTGAAGCCAGCACCACATGGCCACGCGGTGGTTATCGCTCACATAGACGTTCTCTTGGCGGTAGAGGAAGTTCACCTGCTCGCGGCTGGAACTGCGGCGGGCTTGAAGAGGAATGAGCCAGTGGCGGGACATGACGGATTTTTTGATGGTAAAGGAGATGAGGGTAATCGCTATAACCCAAGCAATTCCAAGCAGTTAAAGCAGAAACAGTTCTGGCGGCATGGAACGGGCTTTGCTATTAATAGGATATTATGTTGAGCTTGGCTGATCCAAATCTTCCTTATCTTTTCACTTGGTTGCTAGGTGCCCTAGCAGTGTTTTGTTTCTTGTGCATGATCCCTCTACGTCGCTCTGAAGAGGCTCTGATAAGGGACAAGCAAAGGCTGGAAAATCAAATCGTCTCGCAGCAGCATGATCTTCTGGTGAGCCGATCTGCGGCGGCGGCTTCCCGATTAGAGATGCAGCGTCAGTTTGATGCCTTCCGTGCTGATGCCTCTTCGCACCTGACCAAAACGGAGCAACAGGTGGTGGCTCTCCAAGCTCAGCTTGAAGAAACGCACAAGCAATCCTGGAAGCGCCAATCAGAGCTGCAAGCCTCGCTAGATCGTGCGCTCAGCCTCAAGGAAGGAACGGGTATCGCCACGCCAGTGCCCGCTGTCGCTATCGAGCCGGCCTTGCCGAACGGCTCTGCTTTGCCAGTTTTCCCAGCACTTCCAGTCTTGGCAACTTATGCCGACGCGGAAAAAGTGGCCGAGTTGAAAGGCGCTCTCTCGCTGACTCAATACAAAAACCGCCGTCTGGCTTCGGTGGCGAAGTCGTTGCAGAAGCGCCCGCGCGTCCAACGGGTGGTGCCTGCGGCTAAGCCTGCTCTGGAGGCGTAATGGCAACTCCTACTCCGAAGCGCTTGATGTTTTATGCGTCTTCGGCTTCACGGCTTTTGGATTGGTCTTTTTCGGCGCTTCGGGTTCGTGGATGACCGCCTTCACTTCCGGGATGCGACCATAGCCGTAGATAGCGGATTTACCGCCGACCTTCGGGATGTTGAAATCAAACACGCTGACTCCGTTTCGGCGTTGGCCCTCATAGGTTCGGCCCTCACTGGCTCCGAAGAGAATGGGTTGTTTGTCCGTCACCCGCTTGCCCAGATAGACCATCACATGACTGATGGGTAGCTCACGGACGGTGGTGGGCTCATAAGTGCCGCTCCAAAACACGAGGTCACCGGGGCGTAACCCAGTAAAGGTGGCGTCAGTAAATTTCTCCGCGTTTTCGGTCCGATACAGCGCGCTGTATCGCATGACCCAGCGGCAGATTTCATCACTCTGACGCGGGACTTCGTTGATACCGCAAGCATTAAGAACATGGTAGATAGTGCCGGAACAGTCCATGCCGCCGGACTTCGGATCGCTAGAGCCGAATTGATAGCGCAGGTTCATTCGGGTGAGGTCCAGTGACTTCCGCACGATCTCCTGAAGAGCGGGGGAGTAGTCATTGAAGCCGATAAGGTCTTCTGGGGCCATCGTCGAAACAGCGGCGATTTTCTTGTCCTCGGTCTTCTCTGGCTTGTCCGGCTTTTCGGGCTCAACCTGCGCGGGCAGCGAGGCTAACAGCCCAAGATGAAGAACGATAATATAAAGGGAAGGGGATTTCATTTCAGTAAGCCTACACCTTGAGTCTCCGAAAAGGCACAAAAAAGGGAAGTCCCGCTCGGATACTTCCCGTGTAAGTGCTTGAAGGCGAGGTCTATTCGACCTTCATCGTGCCGTTCATGATGAGCGAATGACCAGGGAAGGTGCACATGTAGGGGTAGTCGCCTTTCTCAGCGGGCGCGTTGAACTCCAGCGTTTCGCTTTCCTTGGGATTGAGGAGCTTCGTGTGAACGAGAACGGCGGGATCTTCAGGGATGAAGCCCTTCGCCATCGCGGCCACCATATTGGCCATCATGCCGTTGGAAAGGGCGATGAGCTTGTCTTTGGAACCGAGGTGGCCGAGCACGAGGTTGTGCTGCAAAGGAGCAACAGGGTTGTCATTCGTGAAAGTCAGCTTGACCTTCTGACCGGCTTTTACGCTGAAGCTCGGGGTGTCATAGGACATCGGATTGGCGGTGCCAGGCTTGATATTGACGACAACGACATCTCCTGCGGCTGCGGGTGCGGAAGCTGGAGCGGTGGGTGCAGCAGCAACTGCGGCCACGGGGGCGGTTGTTGTCGGAGCACTAGCGGCTGGCGCTGTAGGAGCGGCTGCTGCGGGCGGCGCGGGATGCTCGATGGCGCGTGTGTATTTGGTGGCTCCTGCGATCAGGGCGATGGCGGAGACCCCTGCGAATCCGGCAAAGCCGAGGCCGAGGATGATATTCGCGAGGCTCCAAAAGCCTCCGCTGTTGTCAGTTGAATCGTTGGTATGGGACATGGCTGTGGGTGGACATGGAAGCACAGTTGAGCCCTAGCTCAAACTTCAATTGTGATTTTTCAAGCGGCTGACTGCGAGGAATGAAGTGCGGCGGCTTCTTTGAACCAGAGCGAGGCGAGCTCCGGGGCCTGTTGGTGCTTGGTCAGCCATTGGCCACTTTCGATGGCAGTCTGGGCCAGCGTGGGCTTTTCCGTCGGGTGCTTTTTGATGGCTTCGCGAAGTGTGGTCAGCGCTGAATCCGTGTCCAGACTAGCAGAGAGCACCCTGATGGTAAGCAAGGTGCTGGCGAGGCTTTCGGGCCAGGGGGCATTCGCTTGAAACTCACTCAGGGCCTGCGCTCCCATGCCGAGTTCGAGGTAGCCTTCGATCACGCTCCTCTGCGAGTGCGCTTCATCGGTCGCTTCCGGTTTGTCGGTGAGGACGGTGGATTGCAGCCGTTCTGTCAAAGCGCGTGGAAGATCGTTCGTGTCCGGCTCTTGGGTTGCAAGATAGACCCAACCATCGCCTTCCTTCTTCTCTTGGAAATGTCGGATTCCCATGACTACGCAGATGCCGATGATGATGCAGGTCGTTTCCAGAATGAAAGGCGTGGTCACGACGGCAAAGATGATCTTAAAGGAATCCCACGCGACCTCTCTCGCTTCGGAGTTCTCATAAAGAAGCAAGGTCACACCCATCAGCGTGAGAGATGACCAAAAGGAGGGCCAGAAAAAAGGGGATACCCGCTGCGTCATGCCTCAGCTTAAACTGAAAAGGAGACGGCTCAAGTATTACTCAGCGCACGATTTCCGGGCGGGGAGGAGTGTCAAAAACGGGCACCGCTCGCGGAGCATTAGCCGGTTCTGCGGCACCACTTAATATTGAGGTGATTTGAACCAAGGATACTTCAAAGGGATCATCCATCTCTTCATTGTTGAGCTGGTTCTTGGCCATCGTTTCCGCATTTTCTGCACTGCCGTCCGCAGTAATATGCGCCCCTTTTTGCAGGTAATGATTGCCCAGCAAAAGACCGACGCTGGCGATGAGAATAAATGAGCCGATCAAACCAAATAACAGCAGTGAGCGCGGGGCACGCATAGACGATTTCTGCGCGGGAATCATCGCGGGCCGACTGCTGTTTTCATTGACCCACATGCCGTGATCTTCGACCAAGTAGCGGTAATCACGGCTGCCTCCGAGCGAGGGTGCCTGAAGGTGGCTCAGCACTTCGTCGGCATTGACAGATAGCATCTCGGAATACGCCTTCAGGAAACTTTTCGCGTAAGTCAGACTGCCGAATGAAGTGTAGTTGTCCTCTTCTAAATCCTTGATGCGAGCGACTGGGATACGCGTTTGATGGGCCACGTCCATCAGGGCGAGCTGGCGGGATTCGCGGGCATGTCTAAGGCGTTGTCCTAGAGTTGGGGGCATGGCAGTTCTCCGGTAAGACATAAAGAATACCCTAATTACTCAAGTTCGACAAGAATTTCTCTCGGCTTGGCTCCCTCACCGGGTCCGATGACGCCGCGATCTTCCAAAATATCCATCATGCGGGCAGCTCTGGTATAGCCCAAACGCAACCTCCTCTGGATGAGGCTGGTAGATGCCCGCTTCTCAGCTCGGAGCACGTCCAAAACCCGCTCCAGCAAGGCTTCGTCCTCAGCGTTAACTTCATCGCCATCTTCCTCGAACTCACCTTCAGACTGCTCTTCGAGCTTGGCCTCAAACATCGGTTTTCCACCTTTGCAGCAGTGGGCGACGAGGTCTTCGATTTCTTCATCGGTGACCATCGTCCCCTGAGCACGGATCAACTGGCTGGTGCGGGGCGGAAGGTAAAGCATATCCCCTTTGCCCACTAACTTATCGGCACCTTTGCGGTCCATGATCACGCGACTATCCAAAGCGGAGGATACCTGGAAGGCGATGCGGCAGGGGATGTTCGCCTTGATGATACCCGTGACCACATCGGCTCGCGGTGATTGAGTGGCCACGATAAGGTGAATACCGGCGGCTCGCGCTTTCTGGGCGATGCGACAGATCGCCAGCTCAATGTCCGCAGGAGCGGTCTGCATGAGGTCGGCCAGCTCATCCACGATGACGACTACGTAAGGGATCGTGTCGGGGATCTCCATCTCAGGCTCCACAAACGGAGGCGGTGTGGAGTCGCCAGCCCACGCGCTCGGCGCGACCATCTCGCCGTTGAACTCGATCAAGCCGCTGTCCTTCAGCGTGTCATTGATGGAGAACGGTTCATCGTCATCCATGTTCCCCGCAGCCACCAGCGCGGGTTTGGGCGCACCCTTGGCCGCCATGTGGGCATCGAAGACCGCTGACTTGCGGGTGCTCCGGGAGTTGAAGCTGTCGAAGTTACGGCAGCCTTCCTTCGCGAAGATTTGATAGCGTTGTTCCATCTCGTTCACGACCCAGCGTAGCGCGAGCAGGGCTTGCTTGGGATCGGTCACGACGGGTAAGGCGAGGTGCGGCAGATCCTTGTAACCCTGCATTTCCACGACCTTCGGATCAATCATGATGAAACGCATTTCATCCGGCGCGAAGCGGTAGAGCAGGCTTGTGATGATGCTGTTGATACAAACGGATTTACCGCTGCCGGTGGCACCCGCGACGAGAAGGTGAGGCATGTCCGCGAGGTCGGCGATGATGGCTTTGCCATAAACGTCCTTACCCAGCGCGATGGGGATTTTCGCCTTGCCGTTCTGGAAGAGATCGTCTTCCAGCAGTTCACGAATAGGCACCACAATGCGCTCGGTATTGGCCAATTCCAAGCCAACCGTATCCTTACCGGGGATGGGCGCGAGGATGTTCAGGCGCTCGGCTTTTGTGGCACGGGCGATATCGGATTCTAGGCTGGCGATCTTCTTCACGCTCAGGCCCTCACTTGGATAGACTTCATACCGAGTGATGGCTGGGCCTTTTGTGATGTCGCCTGCTGTGACCTTGATGCCAAATGAGGACAGCGTCCTGATAATCGTGTCTTGCATGGCCCGCAGTGCGGCTTCGTCCGCAGGCGTGCGGCCCTTTGTATCCGGCCATGAAAGCATGTCCATCGAGGGCATAACGTAATCTTTGAAGCGCGCGGTGAGGCTCGTAGGAAGGGCAAAGGCTACGCGTTCGTCCTTCTGCGCCTGACGTTTCTGCCAGACCTCTGCGAGTTGCGGCTTGCCCTTCTGCGGATTCGGCGTGGAAGCATCTATGATCTTCGGCTTCGGCGTGAACTCCAGCGGTAGCTCAGGCACGATTAACTCAAGAGAGGTGTCATCCGCCCCGCGCTTCCGCTTTGGTTTTGCGACCGCTGGCTCTGCCGGAACGATGTTGCGCGCCGCTTGGGCATTGGCTCGGGCTTTGGACTCCGCGCGACTGATCAGGTATTGCTCCCAACTCCGTGCGATACCGCGAACTGCCGCGTCTTTCAGATGCATGAGCACTTGAATCGGGTGCATTCCGGTCACAAAAATGAAGCCGATGAGGTAGCCGAATCCAAGGATGAGTAGCGAACCTACTTCGCCGAAGATCCCTAGCAAAAGCATCCCGCCAATTACGTAGCCGAGCCCGCCGCCCGCTCCATGCGGAGAGGTGTTTTTGTCATGCCAATCCCACGCCGTTTGCAGGTAAAGAATGGCCGCTCCACAGATGATCATCATTCCAAAACCAATCCAGGCCCGCACGCTGACCCGCATGTGGGAAGCCAGTTTGCAGATGCCAAACCACGTCAGGCAGGCGGGAACGAGGTATATGGCGGCTCCGAAAATCCACAGGGAATACCCGGCCAAGAGCGCCCCGAGTCTGCCAATCAAGTTATGCGCGAGGGGCGAGGCTTTATCCGAAATGGCCAGATGACACCAAGGCGGCAGATCGCGGGCATCATAGGAAATCAGGGCCAGCAGGCTGAAGAGCGCGCCAGCGAGCAATAGCAAACCCGTGACTGTATGAAACGCCTGATTCTCCGGTTCCAAGGTGGACCGGGAACGCTCAGGGCGTAGGGCAGGGCGACGGGCGGACATGGGACTTGAGCAGAGGGAAGTTGGCAACAATAGCAGACGAACGGTAAACCTTAACTGAAATTATGGAAATGTTCAACAACTGTTCAGTCCTGCGCAGACGATTTCATGGCGGGCAGCCCCTGATTTGAGATTATCCCGGCATAGACCTTGACCATTTTTGAACAGGTGAAACATTCCTGCGTCTTTAACCACTCAACTATGAAAACACACGCCACCCTCCTGCTCACCGCGCTCGCCGCCATTGCTTTAGCCCCTGTTACCAAGGCTGATGACAAGGTGGATTTTGAAAAACAAATCTTCCCAATCTTCAAAGCCAAGTGCTTCAAATGCCATGAAAAAGAGCATGAAGACAACGGCAAGGTGAAGAAGCCCAAGGGCGGTCTTCGTCTGGACAGCGCCGAAATGATCAAAAAAGGCGGTAAGGAAGACAAAGAAAAATGCCTCGTCGCAGGCAAAGCCGCAGACAGCACCATTTATACGGCGACGACTCTCCCCTCCACGGATGACAAAGCTATGCCTCCTGACGGCAAGGGCGATCCGCTCACCAAGGACGAGCAAGAACTCCTGAAGAAGTGGATTGATGGCGGTGCGAACTTCGGTGCCTGGAAAGGCGTTGAATAGTCTCGACTCATTTTAAGCCGGAGGATGAAAGTCCTCCGGCTTTTCAGGTGGTGCAGCGCTGTGGTGTTGATTCATTCAAAGCACGCAGCCAAAAAACTCTTGCACATCGCCCAGCGCCCGCTACTCTCCACCCCCTTTCCAGTCCAACCCTCTTAGCATCACTTAGTCATGTCCCAGCATCGCAGTCTCAAAAATTCCGGCGGCACCGTAGGCGCCAAGCGTAGCGTCCTCAAGCGCGGCGAACGCGTCAAGCTGATGAAATCCCGTGGTCAGTGGACAGAAGGTCGCACCATTCTCAATCTGCCCAAGACGAAGGCCCCGGATTAATCTCCACCTTCTTATTCAGAGTCCACGCGGAATCCCGTGGGCACCCACAAGCAGCCGCGATTTCACTCATCGCGGCTTTTTGTTCTTTATGGATCTCCGGCTGGGTTCGCCTAGTCGCCAGTCGTTTCATTCAACTCCCTTATTCCGATGCGTCTCAACCGTTACCTCAGCGCCTGCGGGCTTGGCTCCCGCCGCAGCAGTGAAGCCCTCATCGTGGAAGGGCGTGTCACGGTCAACGGCGAGATTTGCGTCAACCTCGGAACGGACATCTCGGAGACGGATGCGGTCACTGTGGACGGCAAAAAGACCCGCAAAGACAAGGGCATCGTCCTCGCCTTCCATAAACCACGCGGCTACATCTGCTCCCGTGGCGATGAACGGGATCGTGAAACGATCTACGCGCTTCTCCCTCGCGAATATGCCACGCTCCATCACGTAGGCCGTCTGGACAAGGACAGCCAGGGCTTGCTTTTGATGACGAATCGCGGTGAGCTGACCCACAAGCTCATGCACCCGAGTCAGGGCGTGGAGAAGGAATACGAGGTCACCATTGAAGAGCCCTTTAATCCGGAGCACACCGCGAAGCTGACCCACGGCATCCATACTGAGGAAGGCATGGCTAAAGCGGAACGCGCCTGGGTGATCGGTAATTACAAAATCGGCATCGTGCTCAAACAGGGCCTCAAGCGCCAGATTCGTCTCATGCTTTACGCGCTCGGTTATGAAGTTCGCAGACTCATCCGCGTGCGGATCGGCGGCTTGTTGCTCAAAGGTTTACCTGAAGGTGGTTGGCGCGCTCTGTCCGAATCTCAGGTGGAAAAGCTTCTCCTCAAGTCTATCTCCAAGCAAAGCAGCCTCACCCGTAAGCCGGGTGCAAAGACGAAGTCGGGCCCCGCTTCAAAGTTCATTACAGTCAAAAAAGTCAGGCCGACCGAGGCGATGTTAGATTCCGTGGTGGAGAAGCCCCGAGGTCGCACTAAGCGCCCGACTCGAAACAGCGTTGATGATCGTCGCAGCCCTCGAAGCAAGCCTGAGAAGCCCGTTAAGCCCACCTTCCGTGACAGCTCGGATAGCAGTGGTAGCATGACCAGCCGAAACGGCTTCGCCTTCAATGAAGAGCAGAGCATCCGCACTTCCAAGAAGCGGACCTTCACCAAGAACAACGCCGACTCGAAGAAGGCAGATACGCCCGATCGTTCCGCTAAGAGAAAAGCCATCAGCGATGAGCCCCTTAAGCCCAAACATCTGTCAGGTGACCAACGCTTCTGGGATAACAAAAAGCCGAAGGCCGCTATCAACAAGCGCCCCTCGTCTCGACCCATCAAAGGTAGCACAGGCTTCTAGCCTGTGTGTAGAACAGGCAGCTTGCCTGTTTCATTAAACATGCTGCGCAGCAGTAAAGCGATCATACCTTTCCCACCCATGCACCTTCCGAAGCTCACTCTCACCGCTCCTGATGGAGCTAGCGCAGAAGTCTATCTGCACGGCGCGCACATCACTTCTTGGAAGCCTGCGAAGGGAGAGGAACGTCTCTTCGTCAGTCAGAGCGCTGAGTTTCAGGAAGGTATCGCCATTCGTGGAGGAGTGCCCGTCGTTTTCCCGCAGTTCAGTGGCTTGGGGGCTCTCGCGAAACATGGTTTCGCCCGAAACACCGCTTGGGAACTGATCGAAACCACGGGCGATTCCGCTACCCTCCAGCTTCGCGATTCCGAAGCCACGCGCGCACTTTGGCCTTACCCTTTCCGCATCGAGCTTAAGGTCATCGTTGGAGGTCAGCAGCTTGAGATGAAATTGCGTATCATTAATACTGGTGATTCCGCTTTCACTTTCACCACGGCGCTGCACACCTACCTTCGCATTCAAGAGATCACCAACACCACCGTCGAGGGCTTGCAAGGTCTTCAGTATCTCAATGTGGTCACGGGTGAGCAGATCGTGGACACCGCCGCCAGGGTCGTTTTCCATGGCGATATCGACCGTTCTTATTACCAAGCAGGCTCCCGTAGCTTGCGATTGATCGAACCTCACCGGACACTGACCGTGACTTCCCAAGGCTTCCCTGACGCCGTTGTCTGGAATCCCGGTGAAGTCACCGCATCAAAAATCAAGGACTTGGAAACAGGTGGCTATCAGCGTTTCGTCTGCATCGAAGCCGCCGCCATTGAGCAACCCATATCGCTCAGCCCTGGCCAAGTCTGGGAAGGCTCGCAGCTCTTGAGCGCGTAAGTGTCCTCGTCTTATGCCCGCCTTTCCTTTATCCTTGCCCCGAGTCGAAAGCCCCGTTTTTGTCTTGGATCAAGCCACCATTGAGCACGGCCTAGAAGCCTCCCGCCAGAGCCCACGCGGTCGCATCATGCTGCCGCTGCATCGCTCACCCACCGAAGGCGTGCAACGCCTAGTGAACTTTTTGCAACGCGGCAGCTACATCCGTCCGCATCGTCATCCGAAGCCCGAGAACATTGAAAATGTCATGGTGCTGAAAGGCGAGGCGATCTTCCTCATCTTTGCTGAAGACGGCTCCATCGTTTCTCAGCATCGTTTGATCGCAGGGGATACAGCAGCAGCCATGATTGATATTGAGCAAGGTCTCTGGCATACCCTTGTTCCTCTCGCGGATGATACGGTGATTTTAGAGATCAAACGCGGCCCGTATGATGCGGCCACGGATAAGGAATTCGCCTCGTGGTCACCCGCTGAAGGAACTCCAGAAGCGACAGAATGGTTGGAGAAAGTAGTCCGCCGAGCCTTCGGCGGTTAAGTATTAATTTACCAGACCGCCGAAGGCTCGGCGGACTAC
>JANYJH010000189.1 GCA_025361865.1 Phragmitibacter sp. | reverse complement strand
GCTTCGATGAGGCATTTGCTAATGCCGAGGCCAAGGCCCGTGCCGCCTCCGGTGACGATGGCGAGTTGGTTGGTGAGGGAGAAGGGAAGAGACATGAATGTTGAAATGTAGTTCTGAGCTTCAGCTCGAACATGAAAAAAGCCACTGCGCTTGCGCAAAGTGGCTAAAACTTTTCACGAGCTGAAGCTCATGACTACTTTGTCGGATCAGCCCTCCGTGGCAGCCGTGGTGACGGTCTCAGGCGGAAGAATCTCACCCAAGCTCACGAACTTCAGCACCTTCGTGTTCGGTTCGTTGAAGACATTCACGGTATCGCCTTCCTTGACCTCGCCACGGAGCAGGGCTTCGGCCAGCGGATCTTCGATGTGCTTCTCCACGGCGCGGCGCATGGGGCGGGCACCGTATTGCGGATCGTAGCCTTCCTTCATCAAGAACTCGCGAGCGGTATCGTCCAGATGAAGAACGATGCGCTTGTTTCTGAGGCGGGCGAGCACCTTGCTGATTTCGAGATCGACGATGCGGTTGAGCTGTGACTTCTCGAGCATCTGGAAGCAAATGATGTCATCTAAGCGGTTGATGAACTCTGGCTTAAAGAACTTCTTCGCGGCTTCCATAACCTTGTCCTTCATGTTGCCATGATCGGCTACATCTTGGCCTATGGCACCAAAGCCGAGCGAGGTCTGACGTTTGATCGTTTCCGCGCCGATGTTGGAAGTCAGGATGATGACCGTGTTACGGAAGTCGATCTTACGACCGAAGTTATCCGTGATCTGGCCTTCTTCGAGAATCTGCAAAAGGAGGTGCATCACGTCCGGGTGAGCCTTCTCGACTTCATCGAAAAGCACCACGCTGTAAGGGCGACGACGCACAGCTTCCGAGAGCTGACCGCCTTCTTCAAAGCCCACATAGCCGGGAGGCGCACCGATGAGACGGCTCGCCGTGTGCTTCTCCATGTATTCAGACATGTCGAGCTGGATGAGGGACTCCTGGCTGCCGAACATGAACTCCGCAAGGTTCTTCGCGAGGAAGGTTTTACCCACGCCAGTAGGTCCGAGGAAGATGAAGCTGCCGATGGGGCGCTTCGGATCTTTGAGGTCGGCACGGCTGCGACGGAGTGCCTTGCTGATGGCGATGACGGCCTCGTCTTGTCCGATGACGCGCTTCTGAAGCTCGCCTTCCATCTTGAGCAATTTCTCGGCCTCGGCCTGCTCCATGCGCTGAAGCGGCACGCCGGTCCATTTGCTCACGACGCCCATGATGTCCTCTTCCGTGACATCCACGATGCGCTCCGTGTTGTTCGTGCGCCAGTTTTCCAAAACGTCATCGTGACGCTTCTTGGCGTCCTTTTCCTTGTCGCGCAGGCTCGCGGCTTTCTCGAAGTCCTGATCCTTGATGGCGACTTCTTTTTCACCGCGAATCTCTTCGATTTCAGCCTCGATGGTCTTGAGTTCAACCGGGCGGGTCATCGCGCCGATGCGGGCCTTGGAGCCAGCTTCGTCCATGATGTCAATGGCCTTATCAGGAAGGAAGCGGGCGGGCAGATAACGGCTGCTTAACTGCACGGCGGCTTCGAGCGCTTTCGGCATGTAGCGCGCCTTGTGGTGAGCTTCATACTTGCCCTTGAGACCCTGAAGAATCTTGATCGCGTCTTCAACACTGGGCTCATCCACTTTGACCTGCTGGAAGCGGCGTTCGAGCGCGCCGTCCTTCTCGATGTATTTGCGGAACTCGTTCAACGTCGTCGCGCCAACGCACTGGAGTTCGCCTCGTGAGAGAGCTGGCTTCAGGATGTTGCTCGCGTCCATGGCACCCTCAGCACCACCTGCACCGACGATGGTGTGCAACTCATCCAAGAACAGAATGACGTTTTTCGTGCGGCGAATCTCGTCCATCACGGCCTTGATACGTTCTTCAAACTGACCGCGATATTTCGTGCCCGCGACCATCAGCGCGAGGTCGAGAACGATGACTTTCTTGTCGCGAAGAATCTCAGGAACGTTGCCCTGCGCGATCTCCTGAGCCAAGCCTTCCACGATGGCCGTCTTACCCACACCGGGTTCGCCGATGAGCACGGGATTGTTCTTCGTGCGGCGGCAGAGAATCTGAATGACGCGCTCGATTTCACTGGCACGACCGATCACGGGATCGAGATCGCCTTTGTGAGCGAGTTCCGTCAAATCACGACCAAAGGCGCGCAACGCAGGCGTCTTGCTGTCCTTCTTCGTGTTGCCACCGGAGGCCGCGCTGCTGCTTTCAGACTCGCCCGCTTCCTCTTCTTCTTCACTGCCGAAGTTGGGGTCGAGCTCCTTGAGGATTTCGTTGCGAGCCTTTTCAAGGTTCACGTCTAGATTGCGGAGAACCTGAGCGGCCACGCCTTCACCTTCACGCAGGAGACCGAGCAACAAATGCTCCGTGCCGACATAGGAATGGTTCAGGGCTTTGGCTTCCTTGGAGGCCAGCGCGAGCACCTTCTTCACACGCGGAGTGTAAGGAATGTTCCCCGCCATTTTGGTGTCCGGTCCGGAGCCGACTTGCTGCTCCACCTGCATCCGCACGGCTTCGAGATCGACGCCGAGCTTGGTCATCACGTTGACCGCGACGCCTTGACCCAGCTTGATCAGGCAGAGGAGAAGGTGTTCGGTGCCAACGTAATTGTGGTTGAAACGGTCCGCTTCTTTGCGGGCTAACGCCAGCACCTGCTGCGCGCGGGGGGTGAAATTATTCATCATCGGAGTCAGAGGTAGTTGCGGAATCATCCGCCTTATCTAGTGATACGTTACGAGGCTCAGGCACGGATTGCAACCTGTGGCGGGTAATTTCAGCACGACGAGCGTCCCTTTCTTCAGGCGAAAGATCGCGAGTCGCGGCGAGCTGCAAGTGCGCAGGCTGAATCTCCAGCAGCAGCATATCGAGCAGACTGCGGTCGCATTCAGTGACCAAATCAAGATCAGCACCGAGGCGCAGCAGTGAGAGGTGATTCAGCGCTTCCTTCGAGTTCAGAATATGCGCAAAACGCAGCGTGGCATAAGCGCGACCCACCTGGTCCTGAAGCATGATCTGGCTCTCATGGAGCAGCTTCTCACGCGCGTTGTTTTCTGCGGCCACGATGTGCTCCGCCACGCCTT
This sequence comes from Phragmitibacter sp., assembly GCA_025361865.1. Taxonomy (GTDB): domain Bacteria; phylum Verrucomicrobiota; class Verrucomicrobiia; order Verrucomicrobiales; family Verrucomicrobiaceae; genus JANYJH01. The sequence goes on along the minus strand of JANYJH010000189.1, from coordinate 9,897 downwards.
CGATGCGGCTGATCAATTCCGTCTCCGTCTCACCCAGCGTGTGTTGATTGGAGACCTGAAACAGATTGCCCAGCGCCTCAGTGCCTTCGCCATATAGGCCACGCACGGCGAGGCCGATCTTCGTGACTGCGTTCATCACTTGCTTGATCTGCTCCGTCAAAACGAGAGCTGGAAGATGGAGCATCACGGAAGCGCGCATCCCGGTGCCGACGTTCGTTGGGCACGCTGTGAGATAGCCGAGTCTCGGGTCGTAAGCATACGGCAAGACGGACTCCAACTCCGTGTCCACGCGGTTCACCCATTCATAGGCGGTGCGCAGATCCAGACCCGCCCTGATGCCCTGCATACGGAAGTGATCCTCCTCGTTCACCATGATGGCGAGGGTCTGTTTCCGATCAATCACCACCGCGCAACCCGTTGACCGCGCTGCGTGCTCCCGACTGACCAGATGCCGCTCCACGAGCACTTGCTTCTTAGTCTTTGTGAGATTGGAATACTCCTCATCAAAGCCATCCTTCATCTCCGGAAGATCAGCGACCACCGGCCGGACTTCATTCATCAACTCCACGCGCTGTTTTTCAGAGGACCAGCCAGGGAATGACCAGCCACGGAGGTTCCGCGCCAGCCGGATGCGTGAAGTCATCACAATCTCTGAATGCGGGCCGTGCCCTTGCATCCAGTCAGCGGGGTTTTTGAGAAGCGTAGTGAAGCGCATGGGGTCAGTATTAACGTGGTCTTACAAAGATAGACTACGTCTGTCGAGATGTGATGAGAAAAACTTCATGCAGCGATCTGTTCGCTCACAGAAGCAAGACTCACACCGTCTTCTTCTCGATCTCACGCATCTCATCCCGAAGCTTCGCGGCCTCTTCGTATTGCTCTTCGATAACGGCTTGTTCAATCGCCGCTTTGAGATCTGCGAGCCGCTTCTTCAAGTTCACCTTCTTAGGTGCGGGCGGCACGGGCGCGGCCTTCGGTGCCTTCTCCACGGGACGGGCTTCGACGATCTTCCCCGGTGTCTTGCCGATGTGCCGCGTGCCTTTGTGCATGGCACGAAGCATGTTTTCCAAATCATCCGCGAAGGTGTGGTAGCACTCGGGGCAGCCCATACGACCGATCTTTTTCAGGTGAGCACGCGTGAAGCCACACTCAGGACAAGCCTGCGCGTCCTCCTCAGTTGAGGTGGCCTTGCTCTTCTTGTGCGTGGTGTTTCCGAGCAAGAAATCCGCGAGCTGGAAGCCGGTGGGATCGGTGACGCCTTTGTCCTTCGAGCACTTCTCACAAAGGTTCACCTGCGTCATTTTCCCGTCCACGATCTGGGTCAGGAAGACGGTCGCTTCGGCATCGCACATGTCACATTTCATGAGAAAAGAGAGGGGAGAGTAATGGCGGAATCCGAAACCCGAATGACGAACCGCATCCTGCGTCGTCACGCGATATTCGTTCGTCATTAGAGATTCGTCATTCGGATTTTACTCTGAATACGTTTCTCAGTAGGTAACAGCCGTCCCTGTGGAGTTCGCGAGCGCCTTGAACTTCTCCACCAGCTTCGTCGTGATCGGCCCTGGCTTGCCGTTGCCGATGCTCCTGCGGTCTAAGACCACCGCCGCGATCACCTCCGCCGCCGTCCCCGTGAGGAAGCACTCTTCCGCAACGAAGATGTCATGCCGCGTCATCATCACTTCGTGAACCGGGATGCCCATTTCCTTCAGCAAATCCATGGCTGCACGGCGCGTGATACCGTCGAGAGCACCGCTGGAAATCGGAGGTGTGAAGACCTCGCCGTTCTTGATGATGAAGAGGTTGTCGCCCGTGCATTCGGCCACGTAGCCCTGCTCGTTCAGCATGACACCTTCTTCGCCACCGCCCTGAATGGCCTCGATCTTCGCCATCACGTTGTTCAGGTAATTGAGTGATTTCACCTGCGGCGACAGCGCAGCGGGTGAAGGACGGCGCGTGGCACAAGTCACCATCGTCAGACCATTCGTGTATTTATCCGCCGCATACAGCGTGATGCTCGTGGCGATGATGATGACACTGGCCTTCGGACATTGATAAGGATTCAAGCCCAAAGGACCGCCACCGCGGGTGATGACCAGCCGGATGTAACCCTCACGCAAGCCATTGGCCGCGACGGTTTGCAAAGTGGCCTGTTCCAGCTCCTCGAAGCTCATCGGAATGGTCATACAAATGGACTTCGCGGACTCATAAATACGCACCAAGTGCTCCGTCAGTCGGAAGACGCGCCCGTTGTAAATACGGATGCCTTCAAACACGCCATCGCCATAGAGCAGGCCGTGATCGAGAACGCTGATCTTCGCTTCCGATTCAGGAACGATTTTTCCGTCGAGGTAGATGAGGAGATTGGAGGCTGCCATGAGATTGGGGGCGTAGATTGCCCGTGAGGCGGGGCATTGCAAGTGTTGTTCGCAGCTCCGGCTGAGCGAGATTCAAAAATGGTATCCTCAAGCCGCTTCCAGCACGCCACCGCGAATGCGCAGTGTCCTGTCGCCCAGCTTGGCCAGATTCGCATCATGAGTGACGACGACCAGCGTCTTCTTTGCTTCTTCCACGACCGTGAAGAGCAGTTCCATGATCTGCTTTCCCGTCGCGGAATCCAGATTGCCCGTCGGCTCGTCCGCTAAGATGATCGCGGGATCATTGATGAGTGAGCGGGCCAAGGCCACGCGCTGTTGCTCGCCACCGGAAAGCTCCGTAGGAAGATGCAGGAGCCGTTCCCCCAAGCCAACGCGCTCTAGCAGTTCCTTCGCGCGGTTCATAGCCACTTTGCCACCGATCAGCGAGGGCAAAGCCACGTTTTCCAAAGCCGTGAGATCAGGGAGTAGATGGTAGTTTTGAAAGACGAAGCCCAGCGCTTGATTGCGCAAACGAGCGCGCTGGTTTGAACTCGCCGCGTAGAGCGGGTTCCCGCCGATGAAGACATCTCCCGTGGTCGGTTTTTCAAGGCCCCCCAAAGTGTAAAGCAGCGTCGTTTTGCCAGCGCCCGAAGCCCCGCAGAGGAACACGCGCTCGCCGTGTTGAACGTCCAACGAAAGCCCCCGGAGGACATGCACTTCATGCCCCGCCAGCTTGTAGCGGCGATGAACGTCTTTAGCACTGAGAGCGGGTGTCGAATCTGACATGGCCAGCACAGTCAGCGGAAGGTGGGGCGAGTCAAGCGCCAGCCTTGAAGCCTAGCGCCCCACCATCAGCTTGCCCGCGAGGTTCTCAGCTTCGGTCACGAAAAGCTCACCCATGGCGCTGAGTTTACCCATCCAAAGCGCGCCGAACGAGACTTCGGGAAACCCCTCCAGCGGCAGGGCGCGAACACCCTTCGGCCAAGTCGCAGCCGGTGCTGCGAGGCTCAAGCCAACGCCGAAACCCTCCGAGACATAGCGGCTCACCAGATCCAGACTGGACAGCTCCAGCGTCGGAAACCAGTCCAGCTTGCGACGTTGCAGCTCCGCCTGAAACATCCGGCAGACGGGCTCGATGGGCGGCAGTGTGATGAGCGGAAGATCAATGCGATCCCGCTTCCAAACATCCTCAGCACTGGTGAGGCGGGAACTCGCAGGAACCAGCAAGACCATCGGTAAGCGCATCAGCTCGCGCTGCTTCATGCCTTCCAGTTTCTTCCCTGTGAGCACGGCCAAACCAAGGTCCGTTTGCTGCGCCATCAACTGCTGTTCGATCTCTTCAATGCGACCCGACATCAACGAGAAATGAAAGTCTGGAACCCGCGCCTTCATCTTTGAGAGCAAGGCCGGAAGATACTCACGCTGCACGATCTCTGGTGTCGAGATACGTAGCCGATACTCCGCGCCGCCGCGCAGTTGCTCGCCGATCTTCTCCAATCCGCCAAAGAACGGCTCCGCAAAGGCAAAGAGCGCCGCTCCTTCTTGCGTCAATTTGAAGGGCCGCCGATGAAACAGCGAGTGACCCAGCGAGTCCTCCAATTGTAGAATCTGCGCGCTGATGGCAGGTTGCTGGATGCCATAGGGCATGTGCCGGGCGGCGGCACTCACGCCGCCGAACTTCGCGACATGATAGAAAAGCTCCAGGTGATGCACATTCATCCGTGCCTTTAGTCCGGCCATTGATTGCGTCAATGACGCGCCACGAATAATCAATTTCCCAAACACGCCACGGGCCAGCTAAGGTGCGTTGTGTCAAAAGACACGCACTCTTATGGAAGTCTTCGGCCTGCTCCTCTTCATCGGTTTACTGATCCTCGTTTTCGTGCTGCCCATCAGGGCGGCGATCAAAGCCGGCGAGGCCCTAGATCAAGTAGGCCAACTGCGCCAGCAACTCCGTGATGTGACCGTGCGACTGCAAGTCCTGCAAGACCGCGTGAACCTGACCAAGCTGGAGCCGCTGAAGCCCAGCGATCCAGTGCCGGAAGTGGCCATCGCCCAACCAAAAATGATGCCTGTCGTAACCTCTGAGCCCATCGCGGGAGCGCCCGCCTTTGCGTCGAAGCCGGAGCTTGGCGAGGCCCTGGTGCTGCCTCCGCCGTTGCCTCCAAAAGTAGCCGCCGCCGCCGCGCCTGTCATGGTCAGCCCGCCGAAGATCACGATTCCAGAAAAACCTGCGCTTACTCTGGAGCAGTTCATGGGCGTGAAGCTCTTCGCTTGGCTGGGTGGTCTGGCCTTGTTCTTCGGCATCGCCTTCTTCGTGAAATACTCGTTTGATCACGATCTCATTCCGGCCTCAGTGCGCATCGCTATCGGCTTCATCATCGGTGCTGGCTTGCTGGTAGCAGGCATCGTCGTTCACCGGAAAGAAGCCTACATCGTGCTGGCCCAGACGTTCTGCGCTTCCGGCGTGCTCATCCTCTATGGTGTCACGTTCGCGGGCAGCAATCTCTACCTGCTCTATGGCCAACTGCCCGCGTTCGGCATGATGACTCTCATCACCGCCGCGGCCTTCTTCCTCGCCGTGCGCATGAACGCATTGGTCATCGCCATTCTCGGCATGGTCGGTGGTTTCCTCACACCCATTATATGCTCCACGGGACAAGATAATCCGCTCGGCCTCTTCGGTTACATCGCGCTGCTGGACATCGGTTTGCTGGCCGTAGCAAAGCATCGCCGATGGCTCTTTCTATCAGCCTTCGGGGCTGGCGGCACCGCCTTGATGCAGCTTGCTTGGTTCGGGAAGTTCTTTGATTCCCAACAGTATTTTACTGACTCGAAGACGCTCATTCCCATCGGCATCTTTACGGGCTTTATGCTGCTCTTTCTCATCGCCTCCTGGTGGTCGAAGAAGCGTGATGAAGACGATCTCTATCCGGCGATGTCCACACTCGGACTCTGCGGCGTGGGCCTACTCTTCGCGTTCAGTTTCCTGAGTTATCCCGAAATCACGAGCCGCGTCGGCCTGCTCTATGGCTTCGTCTTTGTCATCAATGCCGTCGTGCTGGCCACCATCGTCGCACAGCCGAAACTCAACGTCACGCAGTTGCTCGCCGGCCTCGGAACCTTCCTCCATCTGGCTATCTGGACTTCCAGCCGACTCCAGGAAAACATGCTCAATAGCGCGCTCGTGACCTATCTGATCTTCGGCGCGCTACACTCCATCTTCGCCGTGGCTTGGCTGAAGCTGCGGCCTGAACCTGCGGCCCAACTCGGCGCGAAATTCAGCCCGTGGTTCCCACCGCTTACGCTGGTGCTCCTGCTCGTGCCTCTGCTTTCACTGCCGCATGTTCCCATGACGATCTGGTTTGCCGTGCTCATGGTGGACCTCATGGGCATCGCGCTCGCGCTGGTCACGCAGGCCGTCCTGACGGTGCTGGTGTCGCTCGTCATCACGCTCTTGGGAGCCGTGCTGTGGTTCCTAAAGATGCCTGCGCATCTCGATAGCCTCGCGCCGTTTCTGATCGTGTGCGGTGGCTTCGCGGCGGTGTTCGCCATTGCCGGATGCTGGTTGGCCAAACGGTTTTCAGCGGGCACTGATATGAACCAACAGATCGCCGCATCCCTGCCCGCGTTCTCCGCCACGTTGCCCTTTGGCCTGCTCATCTTGGCCACGTTGCGACTCCCCATCGCTGATCCCACGCCCATCTTCGGCCTTGCCTTCATGCTGACGTTGCTGTTGCCCGGACTCACGAAGATCGCTCGTCTCCCCATGCTCAGCGATGTCAGCCTCACTTGCGTGCTCGCGCTGGAGTTCGTCTGGCAGGAAGATAATCGCTTCGCCCATACTCAGCCTTGGACAGCGCTGGCTTGGTATCTCGGCTTCTATGCGCTGTTCGCTGCTTATCCCTTCGTCTTCCGTAAGGTCTTCCGCGAGACCGTTGCGCCGTGGGATGCGGCGGCCTTTGCCGCTATCGGTCACTTCATCCTCATCTATCAGCTAGTGATGATTTCCTTCCCTGAGATGGCTGACAAAATGGGTCTGCTTCCCGCCGCGTTCGCCCTACCTCTGCTGGCCAGTTTGTGGGCGACGCTGAAGTTCGTGCGGCCCGATTCCACGGAAGCGCGCAACGCCCAGCTCGCTTGGTTTGGCGGCGTTTCCCTGCTCTTCATCACGCTCATCTTCCCCATTCAGCTCGACCGTCAATGGCTCACGCTGGCCTGGGCTTTTGAAGGGGCGGCGCTGCTTTGGCTGTTCCGTCGCGTGCCGCATCAGGGGCTGCGTGCCACGGGTTTGACGCTGCTGATTACTTCGTTCGTGCGGCTCTCCCTCAACCCCGAAGTCCTCGGCTATTACCCCCGCAGCGGCACGCCGATCCTGAACTGGCATCTCTACACTTACACCCTCGCAGCCCTCTCCCAATTCCTCGGCGGGCGTTGGTTGCAAGCCCCGCATGATCGCTATGAAAACATCAATCTCCGCGCCGTGCTTTATAGCTTCGGCGGCGTCCTGCTCTTCTGGCTCTTGAACATCGAAATCGCCGATTACTTCACGCCTCCGGGAGCACACGCCATCGCTTTTCATATCGGCGCCGGATTCGCGCAGGACATGACTTACAGCATATCGTGGGCGCTATTCGCGCTCGGCACGCTCGGCCTCGGTTTCGCGCTGAATGCCAAGGGCGCACGCTATGCGGGCATTGGCCTTATGGTCGTCACGCTGCTGAAACTCTTCCTGCATGACCTCGCCAATATCGAGAGCATCTACCGCGTGGCAGCATTGATCGTCGTGGCCGTGATCGCGCTGTCTGCATCGTTCCTCTATCAGCGCTTTTTTGACAAGACCAACGAGTCTTGAAACAGCCCCACCGCATCCCCGTATCCTCATCATGTCAGAGAAAAGATTCGCCGTTGCCCAGTTGGATGAGATTCCGCCCACGCCCTGCCCCTGCGGTCAAGCGCGGCGCGCGTTCAGCGAATCCTGGAACACGCTCGCCACGGTCCATCTCACCGACATCCATGTGGACAGTAAACTTCACTACCACCAGAAGATGACGGAGATCTACATCGTGCTGGAAGGCGAAGGCTATCTGGAGGTCGATGGCGAACGCATCCCCCTCAAACCGATGACCAGCGTGATGATCCGCCCCGGCTGCGTGCATCGAGCCGTCGGCAAGCTACGCATCATCAACGTGCCTATGCCGCCGTTTGATCCGGCGGATGAGTTTGAGGTGTGAAGTCATAAAACCCTTTCCCAATCCGGCCTGCTCATGGCATGATGTGACATGGGAACTTTCAATACAGGCGCACGGATTGAGAACATCGTTGACCGGACCAAAGGCGTGACGATTCCCAAGTTGTTGGTGGATACCGGCAGCGAATACACTTGGGTGCCTGCCACGACACTGGAGAAGCTCGGCGTGCAACGCGAGAAGAAAGACCTCGCGTTCATCATGGCCAATGGTCAACAAATCACCCGCAGTGTGGGCTTCGCCATCGTGCGTGTGGACAAGGCGTTTACGGTTGATGAAGTAGTTTTCGCGGAGAAAGGCGACCTTTTGTTGCTAGGCGCACGTAGCTTGGAAGGGCTGAGCTTGATGGTGGACTCCCGAAAGAAGAAGCTGGTGGCATCAGGGCCGCTAACTGCAGCTTGAGTGATGGATCAATTTGAGGTGTAACAGGAACGCGAGACTGTATCCAGCTTGAAACCTACGGCTGCCTCAAAGACTAACGGTAATTCATTAATCCCATACATGCGCACGCTAGCCTGTATTCCAGCCCTGACGATTATCTGCCTCAGTATCTTATCGGTGGCACATTCGCCAGACACAATCTTTCAATGGCCGGTGTTTCTTACGGTATGCGTTTCTTTTCCCTGTGGGACTCTATGCCTGCACGTCACGAGACAACTTACGACACATATTCACTATCTCCCGCTGGCAATGGGATTCATGATTCTCAATCTTGTTGGATTACTCGCCTCCTCATTCTGGATTCTGGCTTATCTGTGTTTCGGCAGGCATTTATGGACACTTGGTTGGGACGATTGATTGCCACATATGCTTTCGTTATCTGATCTTCCAATGAAACCGCACACTCCGATTCTACTGATCTCGCTCACCGCCCTGACTCTCGGCTTCGCAGAAGAATCTCCGAAGCCTGCGAAGAAGCCGAACACGCACGGATTGCCTGCGGATGTCCATGAGCTAATGATCGGAGAGGCGGCACCGGATTTCTCCTTGCGCGGTATTGATGACCAGATGCACACGCTGGCGGAATACAAGGACGCGAAGCTCTTCGCGGTGATCTTCCTTTCCAATCACTGCCCGGACTCCCAAGCGAGCGAAGGGCGCGTGAAGAAGCTCGTGGAGGAGATGAAGGACAAGGGTCTCACGCTCATCGCGATCAATCCGAACAACCCCGATGGTCTGCGACCTGACGAGCTCGGCTACTCGAAATACAACGACAGCTTTGAGGAGATGAAACTTCATGCGAAGGAGCAGGGCTTCAACTTTCCCTATCTCTACGATGGCGAAACGCAGGCCATCGCGAAGGCTTACGGTTGCCTCGCTACGCCGCATCTCTTCCTCTTCGATGCCGAGCGCAAACTGCGCTACAAGGGCGCGTTGGATGACTCCCGCTATGCTGATCCTGCGAGCGTTAAAGTCAGCGCTGCCCGTGATGCCGTGGAAGCCTTGCTCGCGGGCAAGCCAGTGCCTTTGGAGACCACGATCGTTCACGGCTGCTCGACCAAATGGATGACCAAGAAATCACTGGTCGCCGAAGACGATGCGAAGTGGGAGCAGAAGCCGGTGGAGGTGGAGTTGATAGATGCGGCTGGCATTGCGGCGTTGCGCAAGAACGGGACGAAGAAAGTCCGTCTCTTCAATGTCTGGGCGACCTGGTGCGGGCCTTGTGTGGCGGAGTTTCCCGAGCTGGTGAAGACCGCGCGGAAGTTCGGTTTGCGCGAGTTTGAACTGATCACCATCAGCATGGATGAGCCGACCGATAAGGATAAAGTAAAAGCATTTCTGGAGAAGAAGCACGCCGCGATTCCTGATCGCCTGAAGCCCTCGCTTAAGGAAGAAGGCCGCACGACGAACAGCTACATCTTCAGCGGCGCTAGCCAAGATGAACTCGTGAAAGCTCTCGACCGACTCTGGCCTGGCCCTATTCCGTTCAGCCTGCTCGTCGCTCCGAATGGTGAAGTCATTTGGCGTCACAATGGAGCCGTCGATGGTGAGGAATTGCGGGCGAAAGTGCTCGAATACATGGGGCCTTATTACAAGCCGGAGTGAGGTTTTGTAGTTCGGCCTTCAGGCCGTCATTAAAAAGAAGTTCTGACCGCCTGAAGGCGGAACTACAAACAATGATCGAATCCATCTCATGCGCGCCGTCTTCAGTCTCCTCATACTCACCTCCTTTCTTCACGCCGAAGAAAAGTCTGCGCAGACCTCCATGCGGGAGGCTGTCTCTTTGTTCTTTGAAGCGAAGCCGAAGGAGTCCGTGGCGGCATTTGATAAAGTCATCGAGCTCGCCCCAC
>JANYJH010000143.1 GCA_025361865.1 Phragmitibacter sp. | reverse complement strand
AACAGCTCAAAATATTGTTACTTGCAGGAGTGGCTGGTTTGCGGCGAAATGAAATAGACAAACTTCTATGGACCTCTTTTCGTTGGGAGGAAGCCATTTTGAGAATGGAAACGAACGCCCATTTTGATCCCAAGACAGAGGAGTCTTTGGCTGATATTTCTCTAGATGAAGAAATGGTCATGCTCTTTCAAAATTGGGAAAAAGAAAGCACATCAGAATTTGTCATTGAGTCCCGTGTGGCACCAAGATCCGGTCTGCTTTATTCGCATTATCGCTGCCGAACAATTTTTGCTGCATTAGTCACCTGGCTAAGACAATGCGGAATTACCTCAGATAAACCAATCCACGTTTTGCGAAAAGAATACGGAAGTCAATTATGCGCTAAATACGGAATCTTCGTGGCGAGCAAAGCGCTGCGCCATGCCGACATTCATATTACTTCACAGCATTATGTTGATCAGAATACGGCCCCTAAGCCAGGACTGGGATTCATGTTAACCGAGCACACTGCGTCTATAAAACCCGCGCAAGGCAAGACTATGTAATTTTAATAGAAAAAATCAATGTAAAGATGGATTGCTATGGCGAGGGCAAGATTGGCTTTCTTTTACAACTACAGCCAACAACAACGGCGACCCAGTTTTACTCGCCATTGCTGCCTCGACAGCTCTCAAACAGACGAAACCGTCCAAAACGAAAACAAAGACACACCAAACTTGAAACTGTTCTAATGAACAGTATTAGTGCTGCATGATCGCTGCACATCCAAGTCCAGTATTGAGTCTCCTGTGGTTGTCGCAAGCCCGTCCTTGGATTCGGCATCAAGTTCCGTTGTTGGGGAGCATCATCGCAGGAAGGCCGGAATTTCAGGAAGGGCGCGTCGATGGCTGCATCGACATTGATCCTACGGCATTGCGGCTGCCCCAGAACACCCGGACCTTTGCCTTGAAAGTGCGGGGAGATTCCATGCGCAATGCGGCCATCTTGGAAGGGGACATTGTGATCATGGAATTCCGTGGCGAGGCAAAGCATGGAGACATCGTGGCCGCGCTTATTGACGGGGAAACGACCTTGAAGCGTTACATCGTGCAAGGCGGCGCGTCTTACCTGCGAGCTTCCAACCCTCAGTATCCCGATCTGATCCCAGCGCGTGAGCTGGTCATTCAAGGAGTGCTCATCGCGCTGCTTCGGCTTTCAGCCCGGTGAGTTGCCATGATCTTGCACCTCGATGCGGATGCCTTTTATGCGTCCGTCGAACAGGCGGCTGACAAGAAGCTGCGGGGTCGTCCGGTGGCCGTCGGGGGCCAGAAGCGGGGCATCATCGCTTCTGCCAGCTACGAAGCGCGCAAGCTCGGCGTTTACACGCCTATGCCCACGGTTAGGGCGAAGAAGCTCTGCCCCGGTCTCATCGTGCTGCCTTGTGACTTCGACAAGTATGAGCGCTTCTCGCATCTGATGTTCAGCTATGCTTATGACTTCACACCTATCGTGGAGTTGGCCTCTATTGATGAATGTTATTTGGATCTCAGCGGGGCCAAGCATAGCAAAGCTAGCGACACCGCAGCCACGATTCAAAAAGCCATCGCACAGAGTTTGAAGTTGTCGGTATCAGTCGGGGTGGGAGCGAACAAGCTGGTGTCCCAGATCGCTAGTAAGCTACGCAAGCCACACTGCTTCATCGAAGTGGCCCCAGGTAGTGAACAGGGGTTCCTCTGGCCGCTGGAGAACAAATGGCTGCCTCAGGTGGGACCGCATCTCGCGGCCAAGCTCAACACGGCAGGCTTGCGCAAGGTGGAGCACATTGCCCGGACGCCCGTGGATGAACTTTCCCTGCTGGTCGGCACAGGAGCACCTGCCCTGCATGACTATGCCTTGGGCCATGATGTGCGGCCCGTCGTCTGCGATGCTCCAGCCGCCAAGAGTTATGGCGAACAGGAAACCTTCAACCAAGACACCACGGATACGGCGTTCATCATCGCTCGGCTTCGAGCGATGGCGGACACACTCATGAGCCGGGTGCGTGAAGATGGGAAAAGCATCCGCACGGTCACGTTACGTCTGCGCTATAACGACATGGATGAAGTAACACGCTCGGCCAGTTTGGATGAACACACGGATCTACAGCACGATCTTTATCCACTCCTGCCCGCCATGCTCAAACGGGCCTGGGAACGACGGGTCAGCGTGCGGCTCATCGGCCTGCGGTTCACCAAGGTCTATGAAGCAGGCTTCAGTAGTGTGCTGCCCTTGGAGCAGACCGACATGAAGCGCGAGCGGTTGCACACGCTGTCGCTGGTCGTAGATGATTTGCGGCGCGGGCAGCACAGCATCATGCGCGGCCATGATCTCTGGCTGGCGCGGCATCAGCATGAACCACGGCAGGCGTTGCCTAAGCCTCCGCTCGTTACCGATCCCAGCGCCATTGTGACCAATCGAGTATTGCGTGAACGCCACGGAAATGGTCCTCAAATCATCAGCCGTCATTCGCCACGACTTGCGGTGCCTGCCTTGAATGTGAAGAGCTGTTTCAGCTTCCTCGATTCCACTCTCACCATTCCCGCGATCATTGAAGCTGCGGTCGCTTATGACATGCCTGCCATTGCGATCACGGATCGAAACCTCCATGCCGCTGTCCCGTTCTTTCAAGCGGCCACGGCGGCGGGCATTAAACCGATCATCGGCGCGGAACTCTGCTGCAACAAGAAACCCCTCTTAGCCTATGTGCAGAACACTCTGGGCTATCATCACCTCTGCTGCTTGCTTTCGTTCAACAATGACGCCTGCATCACTCAAGCGCAGCTCCACGAACATCGTGAAGGATTGCTGATCTATCCTGCTGATACCTGTGACATGGCATTGCCAGAAATTCGTTATCATCAGGCAGAGGATAAGGTGTTCTTTGACATCATGCAGAGCATGAAGACGCTCACTTTACTGCATGAGCGACATCCACAGAAGCGTCGGGGTGACTTCGCGTTTCATCCGCCTTCGCAATGGAGAGAGCACTATTCCGCCCAAGCGATGCAGGCCGCGCAGAACCTCGTCGAGCAATGTGAGTTCGCCTTTGATTTCAAGACGCTGCGGTTTCCTCGCTACACGCCGGAGGATGGCAGCAAGCCTGCGGCACTGCTCTACCGCCTCGCTCATGAGGGACTGAGCAAACGCTATGGCAGCAAAGCAAGACTGCATGAAGCGCAGCTCCGCGAAGAACTCTCCATCATCGCAGAAGTGGGCTATGAAGAATACTTTCTCACGGTCTGGCACCTGCTTCAGGAATGCGCATCGCTCGACATCGGTTGGATCACACGAGGAAGCGCAGCGGATTCGCTAGTGTGCTACGTGCTTGGCATCAGCAATGTCTGTCCGATCCGCTTTGAACTTTACTTCAAGCGCTTCTTCAATCGGGAACGAATGGCTTTGCAAAAGCTGCCGGACATCGACATCGACTTTGCCCATGACCGTAAAGACGATGTGGTGAACCTCCTGCTGAATCGCTACGGACCGGAACACGCGGCCATTGTCGGCGGGTTCAATACCTTTCAGGCTCGCTCCGCTTTTGGAGATGTGGCCAAGGTGCTCGGAGTGGCCGAGAACGAGATACGTCGCCTCACCGAGCACATGCCTTGGACGGATGCGCGACACGCTGCCGATGCTGTCGCTTTGTCTCGCGAATGCGAAGATACGGCCTGGCAGGAAGAGCCACTGCGCACGGCTTTGCTTACTGCCGGGATGCTCGATGGATTTCCTCGCTACGCCAAGATGCACCCTTGTGGAGTGGTGCTGTCGCGTGATCCGATTCGCCATCAAACACCCACCTTCATCAGTGGCAAGGGTTGGCCCACGACCCATTTCGACATGGATGCCGTGGAAGCCGTTGGGCTTATCAAGCTCGACATTCTCGCACAAGGCGGGCTGGCGGTGCTGAGAGATACGAAGGCTACTTTACAATCCCAAGGCTTGAGCTTCGATCTTCATTCGCTGGAAGTCGGCTCAAGAGGTGGAACCGAACAACCGCAACGCACCGATCCTCTCGAACCGTGGAGTGATTCATGAGTCTGGAACATGATCGCCACAGGGAATGCGCGCGGTGTTCATCACATTGAAAGCCCGGCTATGACCAGCCTCGCTTGTATGGCCGATGTTCGCGATATTGACCGACTCGTGGCCATTGTGTCGGTCATTCGTCCCGGTGCTGCCAATGGTCTGAAGAAGTCTCAATTCGCCCGTCGAGCCCAAGGACTCGAACCTGTCGCATACACCCACGAAAGCCTCGCGCCTGTGCTGCGCACCACCTTTGGCGTCGTGGCTTACGAAGAGCATATCCTGCAAATCTGTGAAGCCTTCGCGGGACTTTCGCCGGGACGTGCGGATGTCTTGCGTCGTGCTCTCGTGAAACAAGACATGGCCAAGGTGGAAGAGGTTCATGTAGAGTTCATCGCTGCTGCCAAGACTCGCTCGCATGATGAAGCCACCATTGCTCAGGTTTGGGAACTGGTCGCAGGTTTTCAAGGTTATGCCTTCTGCCGAGCCCATAGCACGGCTTACGGAGTGGAAGCCTATCAAGGCGCGTATGCGAAGCATTATCACCCAGCGGAGTTTATGGCGGGCGTGCTAACCAATGGCAAAGGGTTTTACTCGGCATTGGTTTACACGTTGGAGTGCCGGAGGCTTGGTGTTGGATTTCTCTCACCAGATGTGAACGTCTCTAGCGATGCTTTCACGGTGGAACTGTCAGATGCGCTTAGCGGCACTCCTACCGTTCCTTTGGAGAAAGCCATCCGCGTTCCCTTGCGCAATATCAAAGACCTAGGTGAAGCAACACTTAATCGTTGGCGTAACGAACGCCAGCTCTCACCATTCGCTAGTGTGCGTGACTTCTGTGAACGCGCCCGTCCCGAAGGACCGGAAGCCTTGAACCTCATCCGTGCGGGTGCTTTTGATTCCCTCGGCAGTTCTCGAACCGAACACTTCTGGAGGGCTTTGCATTGTTCGCATGAAGCCAGTGCCGGTGCCGATTGGTTATTTCGTGAGGCCAAGGAGGACGACATTCGTGCTACCTTCCGCGAGGAACCAACGGCCTTGCAAAAGCTCCATGATGAACTGGAACTCTTTGCCTACACGATCAACGGTCATCCTCTGGATTGTCATCCAGAGATTGCGTGGCACACCTATTGCCCGATTGCCGAACTTCATCGTTATCATAACCAGCGAGTCACGGTTTGTGGTCTAATCATTGTCAGTCGATCTCACCTGCAACAGAACGGCCAGCCCATGAAGTTCATCTCCATCTGTGATCGCACGGGCATCGTGGAATGTGAAATCTTCGCCGCTGCCTATCGGGCTTATGGATTGGCTACGGTGCGTTATCCGGTGGTGCAAGTCACTGCCGAAGTGAAGCCGTTCGACAATGGCGCAGGCTATACCCTCGAAGTGCTTCGGGTGGAGAAGCCAAGAACTAACGACACCTTGCTCACACAGAAAACCAGACTGGCGAAGCCGTAGAAATGAAGCTTCTATCTCATAAGCGTCATGAGTGAAGCCACCATCACCTCAGCCCGGCAGTTGAAGTTGTTTCATTTGGAGAATCCGCTGTCAGCGCGCTTGGGCAATGAGTTCTTCCGCTCTCTGCCCATCACACCAGGCGTTTACTACTTCTACAGTAGCGAAGGGCAACTGCTCTATATCGGTCAATCCAATAATCTCCGCGCCCGTATCGGCAGCTACCGGCATGTCACGCCAGAGAAGAACCCAAAGCGCTCGCTCCGCCTTGTCTCACGTATCACCCGCATTCAATGGGAAATCTGCAAAACTGCCGAAGAG
>JANYJH010000139.1 GCA_025361865.1 Phragmitibacter sp. | reverse complement strand
ACCACCTCCCCCGTCCCGCCCAACGTCTGAGTGCCCTGAAAGTTGACGGTGGCGGGGCCGCCATAGGCCCCGGCCATGATCAGCTTCGCGTTGCTCAGCGTCAGCCCGTTCTTCACGTTGAGCGTGGTCGAACCCTGCACCGTGAGGTCTCCCGCCAGCGTCACGCCATCCAGGGTCGTCGTCCCGGCGATGTTCATGGTGGGCAACGTCCCTCCAGTGATGGTGCCGCCAGTGAAGCTCAGCGTTCCTGCGGTCCGGGTGATGCTCCCCGTGTTCGTCAGATTCCAACCGCCCAGGCTCAGCGTCCCCGCCGTGGCCTCAATGACGCCGCTGTTCTGCAACGTCCCATTGCTGCCGCCGCCCGCATAAATCCCAATGCTCATCGTCGCCGTGTCCGCATTGATGGTGCCTTGGTTGATGATCGAGTCGTAGGCGTATTGCCCTTGGATGGAGCCGCTCTGACTGCCATGCACCGTGAGGTTCGCCCCAATGGTCAACGTCGCCGCCGTCGCCTGAGTTTGAGTAGCGCCGCCCTGCACATAAAAATAGTTGTATCCCCCGCCTGCGAAGACCACCTCCCCCGTCCCGCCCAACGTCTGAGTGCCCTGAAAGTTGACGGTGGCGGGGCCGCCATAGGCCCCGGCCATGATCAGCTTCGCGTTGCTCAGCGTCAGCCCGTTCTTCACGTTGAGCGTCGCACTGCTCTGCAACGTCAGGTCTTTGCCAAGAGTCACCCCGTCCAGTGTTCCTGAGGAGGCTGTCAACGTCCCCGTTCCGGTGGTGCTGATGGTGCCTCCCTTGAGAGTGCCACCACTGAGGGAAAGGTTTTTAGAAGTTTGCAGGGTGGTGGCAATTTGAAGAACTCCACCTGAGATCGCCAGCGGTTGGCTGGTCGTCAAACTGTTGATCTGGGCGGTGCCCGAAGCGCTGGTGAACTGGATGGTGGGATTGCCGGAGACCACACCGATGACGACATCGCTCCCCACAGGTGGCACGGCGTTGCCGCTCCAGTTGGCGGCATTGCTCCAGTTGGTCCCGTCTCCAGAACCGGTCCAAGTGACGGTGGCGGCTTGTGTGCTGATTGACAGGAGGAGCATGAGTGCGCCGAGAATCACACAAAACGTGGCTTTCGTTTTCATAGGAACTTGAGTGGCCCGCACCGTCCTCTGTGCGGGCAAGTGATCTTAAATACCGCGCAGAGGACTGAGCGGGCCGCCTTGGGATCGGGTGGCGCGATGGCTGGAACTGAGGCTTACGCGGGTGTGACGGGAGGAACGGGAGGCGAGGGCGGCGGAATCGGTGCCTTCGCCCGGCTGCCGCTGTCCATGATGAGGCGGGCGGCGGTGTATTTGGTGACGAAGTCCGGGGCGCTGGTCTGGAACTGGAGGATGAGCTTATCCAGGATCTTGGAAAGGAGCGCATCGACCTGAACGAAGAGTTCCTTCAATGCGGTGGTGGCGGCGGTGATGTCGATGGTGGCGGTGCGCGGAGATTGGACGGCGGCGCTGTAGAGGGCGATGCGGGCCTGAAGGAGAATGAGGGCGGCATCGGTAAGGCCGTGGTCGGAAACCAGCGGGGCTCCGGCGGGCGGAGGGCTGGTTTGTTCGGCATCGAGGAGTTCGCGGGCCTTGTCATGAATGGCCTGGGCTTTGTCGTCGCGCAGGGATTCGCGGATGGCGATGAAGTCGGTGAGGTTGAGGTCGTAGGCTTCGGAGAGCTGGAGATCAGCGGTTTCGGTGCCGTAAGCGCAGAGCGCTCCGGCGACGAGGAGGGCCTGGGTGATGAGGTCGGTGTTGATTTGTTCTTTGGTGGGCATGATGCCGTCGCGGGCGCTGTCCTGGATCTGGGCGAGGGCTCCGATGCTGGCGATGAGGCCGGAGAGCTTGTCGCTGCCGCGCTTGAAGCCGATGAGGCTGGCCCAAAGGCTGCGGTGGCTGGCGCAGACGTTTTGCACGGTTTGGGCCATGCCGAGTTTGTCATCTTGTCTTTTTTCCATAGTGATAGCAGGGTGGTCAAAGGAGGCGGGGACCGCAACCAAAATTTTTGTAAGCAGGGCTGATTTTTTGGTGGTCATGGTCTGGCGAGGCTGCCGTCGCCGGAAGTCAACGAGGGCGGTTTCCGTCGTTGCGACGCGACGGGTCCTGCGGGATCGTCGGCGACCGTGGGTTTAAACCCACGGCTACCTTCCTTGACCGCGACGCGGTCTGAGGCGGGCTCGAAGGGGGCGTCTTTTGAACGTGAATGGCTGTCCGGTGGCTGTAAGCGGCCGTCCGGTGACTGTAAGCGGGCAACTTTTGATTGTGAATGGCCGTCCGGTGACTGTAGGCGGGCAACTTTTGATTGTGAATAGCCGCCTTTTGACTGTAAGCGGCAGTCTTTTGGCTGTAAGCGGCCATCTTTTGACTGTAAGGGGGCAACTTTTGACTGAAATAGCTGTCAGGTCGCCGTAGATGTCCAACGGGCGAATAGAAATTCGGGCCGCTCGGCTGTGAGCGTTTCTAGCTTAGAGCGGCTGCTTCTCGTGGCTTCTTAGCGTTTCGCTTCTTGAAAAGAAAAATGCTCTTATTCCGAAGCACACCGCCTGAAAACTAACAGGAGAGGTGAGCCTGGCTCAAACATTCGTCTTCCCCGGAAGCTCGATTAACATCTGGGCGTTGTTCGGCGAGCGTTCCATGAGGGTGATGAGGCGCTGGATGGCATCCACGGGCTTGTGTCCGGCGAGGCCGCGACGGAGAAGGTGGACTTTTTCCATTTGGAAGGCGGGAAGCAGAAGCTCTTCGCGGCGGGTGCCGGATTTGAAGATGTTCACGGCGGGGTAGATGTATTGTTCCGCGATTTTGCGGTCGAGAACCAACTCCAAGTTTCCCGTTCCTTTGAACTCTTGGAAGATGAGGTCATCCATGCGGCTGCCGGTTTCTACCAAGGCGGTGGCGAGGATGGTGAGTGAGCCGGCTTCACGTGTATTGCGGGCGGCGGCGAAGAGGCGTCGGGGATTTTCCATGGCACCGACTCCCATGCCGCCGCTCATGGTGGCTCCGCCTTTTTGGGCGTTGTTGAAGGCGCGGGCCATGCGGGTAATGGAGTCGAGGAGGACAAAGACATGCTGCCCAGCTTCGACGAGCCGCTTGGCCCGTTCGATGGCGAAGGCGGCGATGCGCATGTGGTTCTTCACATCGCTGTCATTGGAGCTGGCCATGATCTCGGCATTGGGCAGGGCGCGGCGGAACTCGGTGACTTCTTCAGGTCGCTCATCCACCAGAAGAATGATGAGATGAATCTGGGGATGGTTCAGCACCACGGCTTCAGCGATGTGTTGAAGGAGCGTGGTTTTGCCAGCTCGTGGCGGAGCGACGATCAAGCCGCGCTGGCCACGGCCCACTGGCGTCATTAGATCCATGACGCGGGTGGTGAGGCGGCCTTGAACGGTTTCAAGCTGGATGCGCTTGTTCGGGTTGATGGCTTTAAGTTCTTCAAAGAGCGGCAGATCGCGAACGCTCTCAGCCTCACGGCCCATGACTTCGGTGATCTCGGTTACTTGCGGGCCACGTTGGCCCATGCGCGCAAGTCCTTTGATGAACATGCCTTCGCGCAGGCCGAGCTTGCGAATCCATTCCGGTGAAACAAAGGGGTCATTCGGAAGTTGAGCGAACTGCTTGTCCTTTTGGCGAAGGAAGCCGTAGCCCTTCGGGGTGAGTTCCAAGATGCCATCGGTCGGCTCCGGTGGGCCGAGGGGACGCTCGGGCTGGGGCTCGCGCTGTTCACGCGGTGGACGCTGTTGGAATTTATCGCCCTGCTTCTGGTTGCGATCCCGTTCCCGATCACGACGGTTCTCGTGGCGGCGTTCGCGCTGGCCATGGCCTTGTTGTTGATGATCGCGTTGCTGAGGATGCTGCCGCTGATCATGTCGGGGCTGCTCATGGCGCGAGACATGAGCTGGAGCTTCGGCTTGGCCATTGCTGGCAGGCTGACTGGAGGTTTCGACGATGGGAGTCGGCTCAGCTTGCGGCAGGCGTTCGCCAACAGGTGGAGGACTGGCTTGGGCAACAAGAACCACTTCTCGAACAATCGGTTCGCTGACCGCTGGCCGTGCGACGGGGGGACGCTCAACTATGACTTCCGCGACGGGATGATGGATGGCAGGCTCAGCTTGTGGAGCTGAAGGTCTGGCGCTCGCCGTTGCCTTCTTGGCGGCTTTTTTGGTCGCCTTTTTCGCAGCGACCTTTTTGACCGGTGCGGCTTCGATCAGAGGTGCAGGCTCTTCGATGACTTTCTTAGCTTTCTTGACAGCCGTGGTCGCCTTCTTGGCTGCAACGCGCTTTTTAGGAACATCAGGACGTGATTCCTGCGGGGCAGGTGGGAACGCGATTGGAGTGGATTCTGGGGTCATCGTGGTTGGCAAAAGGTGAGAGCCTGATCAGGAGAGATGGGCGAGGACTTCATCTGAAATCTCGAAGTTGGCGTGAATGTGCTGGGTGTCGTCATAGTCATCCAATGCTTCATAGAGTTTAAGAAAGGCTTTGGTCGTATCGAGATCTGTGAGCGTGACGGTGGTGGAAGGAAGGTAGGTGAGCTGCTGGGATTTCAGGGTAAGTCTTCGCGCCTGCAAGGCCTGGCCCACGTTGAAAAGCTGGTCCACGGCGGAGTAGATGATCCATTCGGCCTCGTCTTCTTGAACGTCATCCGCCCCTGATTCTAGGGCCAATTCCATCGCTGCATCTTCATTGAGCGAGCCTTTATCCAAGCGGATTTCCCCTTTGCGCTGGAAGAGATAGGAGACGCTTCCGGCGTCCGCAAAGGTTCCGCCATTTTTGCTCATAATGAGACGCATATCGCTCGCGGTGCGATTGCGATTGTCGGAGACGACTTCCACTAGCATGGCCACGCCGCCTTGGCCGTAGCCTTCATAGACGATCTCTTCAAGCGAGTCTCCCTCCAGCTCGCCAGCGCCTTTCTTGATGGCTCTCTCGATGTTGTCCATTGGCATGTTCTGAGCGCGGGCGTTGAGGATGGCGGAGCGCAGCCGAGCATTGAGTTCAGGATTGGAGCCGCCCGCCTTAGATGCCAGGGTGAGCTCTTTGCTGAACTTGCTGAAAGCCTTGCCCTTCTTGGCATCGACGACGGCCTTGATGTGCTTGACCTTCGACCATTTATTGTGGCCTGCCATGTTGCTTCGTGGGTGCGGTAGTTTGAGATGGGAGTGAAGGTTTCGCGGGAAGCGAATGCGCCATGACCTCTGTGAGGAACAACGGCGTGAGCGGGAGATAAAGAATCGCGCGGGAACGTTACGTGGAGTGCTGCTGCACCGTCGCGAGGGAGGATCGGCGGGAACATTTAGCGTCCGCAGAGCCTCCTAACTGCGAAGACTGTGAAGGTGGTTCGCAAACGACGCAAGACTTTTTCTCGCCATTTCAGGGCTAGTGGCGCTGACAGCGGATGATGATTGATTCGTAAATCGTCCTTGATTCCTTGGTAGAACATGGGAATCTGGCAACCTCTTTTTAGCCAACCAACGAACAACATGGGACAACAACTTAGAAAAATCGTCAAACGCCGCCGTCGCACTGCTTACCTTGCGCGCAAAAAAGCACTCGCCAAATCCGGAGTTGTCCGTAAGGCCAATCGTGCAAAATCCGCCACCGAAGAAACGGCGAAGAAAGCCGTGAAGAAAGTCGTCAAGAAGAGCACGAAAGCACCTACCGCAAAGAAAGCCGCGAAGCCTGCTGAAGCACCTGCTGCCGAGTAAGACTGAGTCATCTTTTAAACGAAAAAGGCGAAGCATGATGCTTCGCCTTTTTTATGCTTGGATTTATCCGTATTGTAGCCTGACTCTCCAGAGTCGGGAGTCAGTGATTCAGCACTTTCTCTGCATATACATGACCCGACTCAGGAGAGTCAGGCTACATTCAAAGCGCCAACTAGGCTTTAGCCCAAGCCAGCAAGTCCTTCGCCGCGATCTCGA
>JANYJH010000156.1 GCA_025361865.1 Phragmitibacter sp. | reverse complement strand
CCGCGCCTTCGATCACGTCTGGCACTTGAAAGCTGAGGCCCGTCCAAGTGCGGGTGCCCTCGCCGCCGCCGTGAATGCCGATGATCCCGTCACTGATGGCGATCTCGCTGATGTAGTCATTTTGCTTCAGCACGTTGCCGCCAAAGACGGTCACATAGAAATTCACTGCGCGCTTCATATCCGCCGCCCAGATCACGTATTTGAGTCGTTCTACTTTCATGGCTGGGTCTCTGCCACAGGATGAGCGCTGAGGACAGGAAAAGTCACGGATGATTCAGCGGCGTCGAAGGCTTTCCAATTCCTTTTTCAGAGGCAACCAATAGTGTTGGTCCAGTGATCGTTCATGGCGCTCTTCCCCCTCCAAGGCGACCGTGAGCGCTTCTGAATCTTCTGATGCAGCGAGTAAGAGGAGCGGGCGTCGTCTGGCAGCTTTGGAGACCAGTGAGGCATGGGCTTGGGTGAGTTCGATTAGAAGCTGCGGGGTGCGAAGTTCTTGGAACCAGAACATTAAATGTTGCGGGGTAGGATGCAGGTGGTTAGCGAAGTAGTTGGCTTCCATGAGGCGGCGAATCATGGGCCAGTCCTTGTCACGCTGGGTTTTCTTGGCTTGCACGAGGTCGGGCAGAGAGAGCAGATCGCAGATGGTGCCGTCTGGCATCTCGAATGTAGTGCGCCGTTTCCACAGCGTGGCGAAAGATGCGACGCCTCTCATGCGGGACATGATGTCAACTCTCATGCCAGCGGCATCAGGATGATGGCAGCGGAAGTGAACGGCGTGACCTGCGGCCAGATGATGCAGAGAAAAAGGCGGGACAGCGATGACTTCGGCTTGTAGTTCATGCAAGGCTTGCCGAAGGAGGGCCGCATTGGGTTCGCTAGCTAGGATGGCCAAGTCAGTATCACGGCTAAACTCCGCTCCGCCGTATAACACGCACGCTTGGCCGCCCATGAGCAGGCAACGAACGCGGTGCTCCCGCATCGAAGAAAGGACTTTGCGTATCGGGTTCGGGATCAAGGGTGCCTCCAAGTGCAAGATAGGTTTGCCACAAGCGTGTGGTTTCGGTCCATCGCTGCGCGGGAGTGAGCTGATACCAATCCGCCCACTCTCCTCCAACAAGTTCTTCCGCGCTGGTCATGTTCCCATTATACTGTCCAAGGCGGTGGTGTAAACCTCCGTGGCATTTTCAATTCCATCAATCGAATGAAACTTACTCTTCTGTGCTCTCTCGCTGTCATCACGGGCAGTCACCTATTGGCTGATGAGCCAGTGCCAACTCGGGAGCTACGGGATTTGAACAAGAGCTACTTCCCGTTCACGCCTGTTCATGACCAGGCCGCATGGGACTTGCGACGCGAAGAGGTAAGGAAGCGTGTCTTGCTCGCGTCAGGGCTGTGGCCGATGCCGGAGAGGACGCGGCTCAGTGCGGTGATTCATGGTCGCGTTGAGCGCGAGGATTACACCGTGGAGAAGGTGTTCTTTGAGTCGTTGCCGGGACACTTCGTGACGGGCAACCTCTATCTGCCGAAGAACCACGGTGACAAGATTCCAGCGGTTCTCTGCCCTCATGGTCACTGGCCGGATGGTCGCTTCATGGACGATCAGAAGAGCGTGGCCAAGCAGCTCGCGAGTAGTGCGGAGAAGCTGGAGAACGGGGCGCGGTCGCCCTTACAGGCGCGTTGCGTTCAGCTCGCGCGGATGGGTTGCGCGGTCTTCTTCTATGACATGCTGGGCTATGCGGACAGCGTTCAATTTTGTGAGGCGAGTGGGAAGGCGTTGCATCGTCATGGCGTGCAGGACAAAGGGTTTCTCAGTCCCGAAGCGGAGCTGAATCTCTGCGGCTACTTCCCTTTGCAGATCTGGAATGGTGAGCGCGCGCTCGACTTCCTCACGTCGTTGCCGTTCGTGGATCAGTCACGCATCGGCTGCACGGGAGCGAGCGGCGGTGGCACGCAGACGTTGATTTTATCAGGCATTGATGATCGGATCAAAGCCGCGTTTCCCTGTGTGATGACCAGCACCGCCATGCAAGGCGGCTGCACTTGTGAGAACTCGAACTACCTGCGCATCAATCAAGGCAATGTGGACATCGCCGCGCTTACGGCCCCGCGTCCGCTCGGCATGACAGCGGCGGATGATTGGACGAAAGAGCTGGAGCACAAAGGCTTCCCTGATCTCAAGAGCCTCTACACGATGCTCGGCGTTCCCGATCGGGTGGAGGCTCACTACAACCTCCAGTTCCCGCATAACTACAACGCGGTCTCACGCGGCCAGATGTATCACTTCTTCAATCAATACTTTGCGCTGGGCCTCAGCGCAGCGGCTTTGGAAGAGCGCGACTTCAAGCTTTCCAGTAAAGAAGAACTCAGCGTGTGGGATGCCAAACATCCCGCGCCAACCGGAGATCAAGTCGGCACGCCGCATGAAGTGGCGGTGATTGATTGGTTCAAGAAGCAAACGATCAAGCAGCTCACTGATAAGCCCAATGAGCAGGGCCAAGAGATCATCCGCACGGCTTGGCAGATCATGATCGGAGGCAAGCTCCCCAATAAAGGCGAGAGCACCTACACGCTCG
>JANYJH010000071.1 GCA_025361865.1 Phragmitibacter sp. | reverse complement strand
TGCGGATGGCTTTGACTACTCTGCCTCCCCTCCACCTCCCGGTCCTGATGATGAGCGCGAGCGCCGTCCAAGACAAGGTCAAGGCGGTGGGCGTAATCAATCACGCTCCAACTCAGCCCCTCGTGGCTTTAGCGGCGGTGGCGGTGGCGGTGGCGGTGGCGGACCTCGCGGAAACAGCGGTGGCACGGGTGGTGGTGGTGGCGGTCAAAACCGACGCTCTTCTGGCCCCTCACGCGGTCGCTGAGCTTTTTGTAGCAGCCGACGTAAGGAGGCTCTAACTAAATTCGGATGACGGTCAACGGCGGGGTTGTGCATCAATCCCACCTTGTTCGCGTCGCTGGCAGCACGAACAAGTAACGACGGACATCCACTCAGCCCATGTCCTAAGCCGCCAGATATTCGAGCCTCCTCACGTCGGCTGCTACTTTCGCTTGTAACGGCGGAATTCAAAGCCCTCCCCTGCCCCGAGCACCTCCTTGAGATCAAAGAGATGCTCAAAGGATGGGAAGCACGCATCCCCTTCATACGGCTCGTTAATGAAGGTGAGCAGCAACTCATCACACTGCGGCAGCAGCGTCTCATAGAGTTGCGCCCCGCCGATGAGATAGATGGGCAACTCACTGGGCGCTCCCAGTAAGTCATCAAGAGAGTGAATCACCTCCACGCCCTCACGCGGTGGCATCGTCCGGCTGAGCACGATGTTCTTCCGACCGGGTAACGGTTTGCCAAGCTGCGCGAGGATCGAATCAAACGTCTTCCGCCCCATCAGCACCGGATGCCCCTGTGTCATGCGCTTGAAGAACTTCAAATCTTCCGGCAGATGCCACGGCAGTTTTCCATCGCGACCGATGACGCGATTGGAGGCCATCGCGGCAATGGCGATGAGGCGCGGTGTCTGGTCAGAAGTGGAAAGGCTCACGCGATGACAGAAGCCACGGATGCAGCTTAGTTCAAGTTCAATGCCTTCCTAGGATTCTCCACACTTACTCTGATCAAGTCCGCTTCACTCAAACCGATGTGCTTCGAGTTGTTCTCCCTGATACGCGGCCAAGTCACGGTGGAGCCGACGAAGTGCGAGCCGTCCGGTGATCGCGCCACGAGGTCATCACCCACTCGGATGTCCCACCCGGCCAGGGTGTAGGTGCCGGGTCCAAGCCTCGAAGCGGAGATGGCGTCAGTTACGAAGATGCAGCGCTCTAGTCCCGCCGCCCGCAGGTAGTTCTGCAACGCGAAGAACTCGATGTGGACGCCATCCGGGATGAAGCACAGCCAAAGCCGATCCCGCAGAGCCAGCGCCCGTTGGATGATGTTGTCGTGACGATGCATCTGCATCGGGCAGCCGTTGCCGACATGGGTGAACATCCGCAAGCCATTATCGGCGGCGTTGCGCAGCACTTCGAGCGTCGGATTGCAGTGCCCTGCTGAGACGCAGACACCTTGCTCACTGAACCAGCGCGTGGTCGCGAAATCCGCATCATGCTCCGGTGCCAGCGTCACCAGTTTGGCCAACCCTTGCGCGGCATCGAAAAGACGTTTCGCGTGGTCCACCGTAGCCGCCTTGACCGCCTGAGGCGGATGCGCGCCGACATAGCCCTTCTCCGGGCTGATGAACGGTCCCTCGATGTGGATGCCTGCGATGATTTCTTGAGCCAAGACATCCTGCTCCCGCAGTTCCGAGATCAACCGGAGACGACGCTCCATCGCAGGAAGGTCATCCGTGATGATGGTAGCGAGAATGCCTTCCACGCCATCTTCCTGCAAACATCTGCAAGCGTGGTGGAGAGCCTCTGCGGTGAGTCCATCACGGTTGAAATCTGTGCCTGCATAGCCGTTTACTTGGAGATCAAACATGGAATCAGGACTTTGGGCCAGTCTTTGCTATGTCTTAACTTCTTGATGGTGAACTTGGTTCGACTGGCGATAATGACTGCTTATTACCCATAATAATCCGAAAGAAAGAATGACAATTAATTAAGTAATCGTTATTATTCTCACCATTCATCTCGCGCGTTCCTTTCGTCCATGAAAGTTTCATCCAAAGCAAGCCCCTATGCTTGGGAAAGTGCTGCCCTTGCGGCAGGAGCCGTCTTTGCGGCTGTCGCGGGATATAAGGCGTTGCAGCGTGCAGGGCGTGAAACGCCTGTGGAAGCCCCCGCTGAAGTGCCTCTGTCGGAGCCTCCAGGGGCGCTTCAGGATACGCACCATCTGGATGCGCTCATGCTTTCGGCGCCGGAGATTGACTCGCATCCATCCACTCACGACGAGAGCTGGATCGAGGTGGGATTGACGTTGATTGAAAATCTTCATGCCGCCGAGTCACGCCCACCGCTTCCCACTGCGGGCAGTTCTTTGGCCTTCGATGCGGACCTCATGTCTGGCGGCGGGTCTTCACTGCCCCTCATCTGGGAGCACGGACACGCTGCGGTCAGCCTCAGTGAAGCCTGGGGTGAGACGGTCTGGTTCGGCTTACAGGATCTTCCACAGACACAACCGCAACTGGTTGAGAAGCTTCCCCCCGTTCACGAGCAGGAGGGTATCATGGGCATCGAGACGGCGGAATGTGCTTACTGTGAAGTGATCCTGCCGTCAGAACCGATCACGTATGGCGCGATGGAGACGGCCAATGATGCCTATTTCTTCCCTGATGCGGTTTTTGAAGAGTCGGCGCCACCAGCTTTTCATGAGACCTTGACGCCCATCAATCTCGCTGAACTGGAGCTTATGAAAGCCTTGGAAGCGGCACCTTCACCGGAGCTTAACGTGGTTGAACCTGGACCTGCGAAAGAGGGCTTCGCTCAGGCATCCTTAGAGGCTGAACCGCTTATTACTTTCGAGGAAGCGGACTGGAATGCCGCGCCGGTCGATGATTTCTCGAACGCCGTTCCGGCTTCGGATTCCCAGCATTTGGTCAGCCGGATCTTCGCTATCGACTCCCCATTTTCCTCGCCGTTGCCTGAACGCAGGAGCTTGAGCACCTTTCCTAAAAAATCGGCTCCGCTCGGGAACATCTCCCACTCGATCTCTTTTGATAGCCGCTTCACTCCACTGGCTCCAGCGAGCAATGAGCTTCCAGCCACCGGGCATCGTTGGCCGCTGATCGCCGCTGCGATGGTCATGTTTTTAATCGCAGGTTTGTTCGCCGTGCAAATGCTCACGGATGGGGTGTTCGCCTCGAAGCATCTGGTCAAATCCTGGCTGCATACGAAGAGCCCTGCCAATATCAGCACGAGTGAGACGATGCCCGCGATCGGCGCCAATAGCCAACCGACAGAGGCGCCGTGAACCGCTCAAATAGGGCTCGGTTTGGTCGCCTCATTCTGTGAGCCACAACCCGTGCAGTGCATGACTTCCAGCTTTTCTGGATTCTCATAGATCAGCCCACAAATGCGGCAGTGAATAAGATCCTGGCGGGCGCGGTATTCATGCCTCCGTTGAAACAAGACCGCCAGAAACCAGGTCAAGGCGAGCAGGCTCAAGGCAGCGCCCATCGCAAGCAAAATAAATTCTGGTAGCGTGACGTGAATCATGGCGGGGAGCTCCAGACGAAGGTTGCGAGGCTCCAGATCACGGACTCGGCAGGGGTGCCATCTGCTTCGGGCTCGAACTGAAGTTCCTGCAATCGTTTAAGAATTTCCCATCCGGTTTTCGACTGCTCTCCCATGTTGATCGGCAGGGCAAACGCTACCCGACCGGTGCTCTTCTCGATGCCAATCTGATACCGCCAGGCATCGGGATCACTCAATGATAACGCATTGAAATCGGGCTGATGCATTAACTTTAAAACCGTGGCTGGACCCTCAAGGTGGAGGCGGAGTTCCGCCTTGGAAGCAACTCCGGGCAGGGGCTGCTCCATCTTCTTCAGCTCACTCAAATCAGGCGCGCGCAGCACAGGAGCCGTAGCGTCCAAGAGCCGTGGTGGAGCTGTAGTGAAGTCCTTATGAGGCAGATCCTGCACTTGCAGTTCATGCTTCTCAAAGCTGGGATGAAAGACGGGCACGCGATCTTCCAGTTTCACTTCCTTTATGGTGTCGTCAGAACCTGACAGGATAAGGTAGTCCAAATCACGGACCCGGTGAATGAGGGCCTGATTGGCGGGCAGTGCGCCATTAAGCATGAACACCTGCTGCGGCACTGGCGTGACGCGCTGGGTCTGAGGGTAACCGATTTTGAAGAGGTAGAAGAAGAAGCCGATGCCTAAGAGGGTGGCCAGAATCCAGAGGAACAATCCCGGTCCTTTATGGCCGGGCTTGTTCCACTCAAAAATGAGTGGCGCAGCATTGTCGCGTTCAGTCTCCATGTCTTCCATCATTCCTCGGACGCTGATTAAAGCGAGCGGGGCGGCTGGGTCGCGTAAGCGATCTCATAACCGAGTGCAAGCGCCATGTTACTGACATCCACGACCCGACCAAAAGGTGCCATCTGGTCTGCGTGAATGATCACGCGGTGAGATTCCCGCTTCTTCTCGGTCAGCAGCTTGCTCAACTCATCCGTCGTGACGGACTGGCCATCAAAGAACAATGCGCTTTCTCCAGCGGAGGCGACGGTGATCACATGGGCACGATCAAAGCCGGACAGTCGCGAAGCCGACTCCGGGAGTTTCACGGTCATGCCACTCTGGACGACGAAAGTGGACCCCAGAAGGAAAAAGATGAGCAAGAGCAGGATGCCATTCAACAGCGGCGCGATGTAAAGCCGGGAACCCTGCTGAGGCAGATAACTGTGCAGCTTCATGGCAGAGGCCGGGGTGAAACGTCAGGCGTTCTTCCCACGAGGGGGACGCCTAGAGAGAATCTCCGCATCACGGAAGTCAACGATTTGCGCGCCCGTAGTAGCAGCTAGGGCGGCGTCCCGATTGTCTTCCAAGATGTTGACGATCTCAATGCCCGCCCGCTCCAAATCATGCATCTGATGGCGGGCTTTCGCCGCGAGGAAAGCGTAGAAGAGAAAACTGGGGATGGCCACGACAAGCCCCAATGCGGAGGCGATCAGGCTTTGATACACCCCACGGGCCACATCAGCCGGCGTCGCGTAGCCGTTGATCTCATTGAGCTTAGTGAAAACATCAATCAACCCGGCGATGGTTCCCAGAAGCCCGATGAGAGGTGCTGCATGGGCGATGCCACTCAAGACGCTGAGGTAACGCTCCAAACGGGGCACTTCCAGTTGGCCAGCTTCTTGAACGATCTCTTTCAACTGCTCTCTGGAACTGTGATGGCGCAGCAGAGCGGCATGTAGCACGCGACCGACAGGCACCCGAGTGGCCACGCATTCCTGGAGGGCTTCCGCGTAGTTTTTGCGGCGAATGAGACTGGCCAAACCTGCGAGAAATTCGCCGATGTTCATCGTCGCCCGATGAAAGTAGGAGAGCCGCTCCATGAATACCGCGACCGAAAGCACCAAACAGCAGAGCAGGAGCCAGACGAGCGGGCCACCTTTCGAGAGCAGATCTAAGAAGGAAGTCATTGAGCGAGCGAAAAAGGGGGCTAGACCCTGCCGTTGGGAAATAAAAACCCGCGCGAGGCAACGCAAGTCAGTGAGTAGGAGAAGTTGACCATAGGACTCTAAATATAGGAATGCAACGCCGGATTTGTAGTTGAACTTGAACAGCGGTTTTCTGATGTTTTGCGCTCACACTGAGGCAAATAGCAAGTCTCATGCCGCACTCATCAAAGGTTTGCGATCAGAGTAGCGGGGCTGCTCAGAAGTCGTTTGGGTATAGTTAATCCCAAAAAAACTACCATCTGTAGGAATACTGACATTATCACGCCTCATTCCCGCAGGCTCAAAGACTCCATTATACTTAGAGCCCGTCCAGTCCCGGAGAATGATCCGAGCCTCCGATGGATGGTAAATGGCCCCGCTAGCATAGGCGATGTATTCGATCTCTGCCCCTGGTTCCAACAGGTGAATCTCCACACCTCCCTCGGCGAAACCTGTGAGCAACTCGAAATTTTCTGAATCAACTTCGAGCAGAAGGTGCTTCGCCACCAGCCTGAAATTGCCATTCGTGATGGTCCCAGTCTGACTGGTTACCTTCATTGTTTTTAGGCCGTTAAAGGGTGGATTGGGTCGTTTCATAGCCAAATTATAAAATATATGAGACTATTAATGTTAATTAATATAATTTCACGAGAATTTATAAAATATTTATCCGCTGGGGAGATGCGTCAGTCACGAGGTTGTGCATCCCATTTGCTTCAATGGCTCACTGCGCTACACTTTGTCGTCTCCCCATGCGCCATGCTCCTCATCATCGACAACTACGATTCCTTTACCTACAACCTCGTCCAATACTTCGGGGAAATGGGAGCCACGATGGAGATTCATCGAAATGACCAGATTACACTGGCGGAGATCGCGAAGCTGAAGCCCACGCATATCTGTGTATCACCAGGTCCTTGCACACCGAAAGAGGCTGGGATCAGCAATGAGGTGATCAAGAAATTCGGCGCGTCCATTCCCCTGCTCGGCGTGTGCCTTGGCCATCAGTGCATCGGTCACGTTTTCGGCGGGGAGGTCATTCGTGCTCCTCGGCTCATGCACGGGAAGACCTCACGGATTCATCATGGGGGGCAGTCGGTATTTGCCAATATGCCCGAAGACTTCGAGGCTACGCGCTACCATTCCCTCATCATCCAGCGGGACAGTTTGCCAGCGTGCCTCGAAATCACGGCCACAGCGGCTGACGACGCCTCAGAAATCATGGGCGTCCGTCATAAAGAACTTCCCATTCACGGCGTCCAGTTCCATCCTGAAAGTATTCTTACTCAGGACGGCAAGAAGCTGTTGAAGAATTTTCTGGAAATGAGCGCGTAGCGGCCCTTAATTTGCTTTACCCACTTTTAACTAGGCGTCCCCCAAAAATGTCCCGCCTCCAAACACTTCGCGAAGCTTTAAATCACGCGCCTGACAATACGGCGCTCCTCCTGCTCTACGGGCACGCCTGCCTGGACGAGCTTCACCTTGAAGAAGCACGCGAGATCTTCGGGCGCATCCTCAACCTCGAACCTGAGCACATCGAAGCCCAGCTCTGCCAAGCCAAGGTGCTCCTTCTTCAGGGCGATACCAGCGGAGCGGCGGTTCGCGTAGAGCGCGTCCTGCAAAAGGACGCCTTGAATACCTCCGCCCATTTAACGCTGAGTCGAATCCACCTCACCGAGAACAATCGGAACAAAGCGCTGGAGTATTATAATCGAGCGTTGGAACTGGATGCCTCAGTGTCCGATTCAGCGCTGGAAGCTGATCTCGGTCGTATCCCCAAACCACCCGCGAAAGACCGGATCATCAGCCCGCTCGATTTGCTGGATGAAGATACCCACAGTGATCTGGAGCAGGAATTGTTTGAAGATCCCTTTGATGATACTCCGCCCTACGAATGGAGACCGGAGACCTTCTTCGCCCCGAACGACAGTGAACGCTTCCGCGTGACCTTCTCTGATGTCGGCGGCATGGACGCGCTCAAAGAAGAGATTCGTCTGAAGATCATCTACCCGCTTCAGCACGCCGAGCTTTATAAAGCTTATGGTCGCAAGTCCGGCGGCGGCATCCTCCTCTACGGCCCTCCTGGTTGTGGGAAAACCCTCATCCTCCGCGCCACCGCAGGAGAAGTCGCTTGCAACTACTTCGCCATCGGCCTGCACGAAGTCTTCGATCCCTACTACGGCAGCATCGAGCGCAACCTCCATCAGATCTTCGAGACCGCTCGGGCCAATGCCCCCTGCGTGCTGGTCTTTGATGAAATCGACAGCCTCGCGCCAGATCGTCGTCATGTGCGGGACTCGCAGATGCGCAACGTGGTCAACCAATTTCTCAGTGAACTGGACGGCCTCCGCAGTGATAATCAGCGCATCCTCGTCATCGGAGCCACCAACTCACCTTGGCAGCTCGATCCCGCCCTGCGCCGTCCCGGTCGCTTTGATCAGGCCATCTTTGTGCCGCCACCGGACGATGATGCGCGCAAACAAATCATCCATCTACTCGGCAAGGACAAACCCATCGCAAAGCTGGATGACGCCGCACTCATCCAAGCCACCGCAGGCTTCTCCGGCGCAGACATGCGCTGGGTCTTCGACCGCGCCACGGAACTAGCCCTCGCGGATGCCCTGCATTCAGGCAAGACCGTGCCGATCCACCACGACCTGCTGCTGAAGATTGCCCAGAACCATTCCCCCAGCACCCAAGCCTGGCTCGACGGTGTGAATCAACACACTCCAACGGCACATCAGGACGCACTCTATAATGAAGTGCGGAAATTCATTCAGGCGATTCCGAAGAAGTA
This sequence comes from Phragmitibacter sp., assembly GCA_025361865.1. Lineage (GTDB taxonomy): Bacteria > Verrucomicrobiota > Verrucomicrobiia > Verrucomicrobiales > Verrucomicrobiaceae > JANYJH01. Next base: position 1,416 of record JANYJH010000071.1, on the reverse strand, counting down.
GTTGGGGTCTTGGAAGAATAGACCTCTTTCGTAATACCCAGCCAATGGTTTTAACGAGCGTGATACAGGCGTCCCGCCTGTTCAGGTCCAATGCAACCCCAGCAGGCACCCAGAAACTCAAGACGAAGACTGCGCGGCATGGGCAGAAGGAGAGACCAAGAGCCTACTTTGTCAGTTTTGAACCCTGACCCCTTTCCCTAGCGCTCGCTCAGGAACTGAAGGCACACGTCGCAAAAGTCATCGGAGCCATCGCCCGTCCAGATGACATCCGCTTTGCTGCCGCTCTGCCGAAGACCCGCTCAGGCAAGATTATGCGTCGTCTCCTGAAAGAGATCGTCGCAGGTGGTGCTGTGAAAGGTGACACGACCACGCTCGAAGACTTGAACGTCGTCGCCGCCTTGCAGGCCAGCGGCAAGGAAGAGGATTGATGTCAATCAGGTGATTCCAATTCTGGTAAAGACGAGCCGTGTCACGTCGATGTAGTATCGCTATCAAAGGAATACCCTAAGGGGTAAAAGTAGGCATGGCTCGCACCATGAACTCATCAAACAGAGGCACGGTGAAAGCCATGTCTCCGTGGGCTGGGCTGTATATCATTCCTTTCTTGATAAGCTTTGCTCGCACAGGGCCTAGACTTGTGACTTTAACTTTTAAGGTGTCTGCGATGTCACCCGTTCTGTGAGCAAGTGGTCCTAGTGCGGCCATAGCCCTGAGAAAGTTTTTTTCACTGGGTGTAAGTCTATCAAAGCGAACACGAAAAAAGTTTTGATCCAGTCTAGGAATAACGGTGGCAGTGGCTTTCTTGACATCAGATAAAGTGATGGGACTCATGGTGGCCATGTTCCAGGTCTGGTAACCCCATTCTTGGAGGAAATACGGATAGCCCTTGGTTAGACGAAATACCTCATCAAGTGCATCGGCATCAAATTCGACGCCATTTGCTTGTGCTGGTTCTCGAAGAGCCTTCGCTGCGTCTTCTTTGGACAGGGCACCAACGTCTGGGAAATTGAACAAACGCTCTGCGTAGGATTTGGACTCACCCGCTAATCCAGGAAGAATAGGCAAACCTGCCCCCAGTAGAACTACAGGAAGTTGTTGCTGTTGCACTTTATGCATGGCCATAATCAGGGCACCAAGTTCTTTCTGACTGAAGTATTGTATCTCGTCAATGAAGATACCCACTGCTGTCTGTCGTTCCTGAGCTGCTTCTCCTACAGCAATTAACAAGTTGGGAAGGTCGATCTCCAAGTCACCGCTGTCGGCAGATCCCTTTTCGGGATCGACATCCAATCCGACTGTTGAGGATGTCGCAAAAGGCCTGATTCAAGTTAAAGAGACGGGGTGAGGCACACGTTATAGCACGCTGTATGGCGCGATGGAAGTCTCTTGATGCGGCGCAGGCGGTTTTGGCTCCGC
>JANYJH010000045.1 GCA_025361865.1 Phragmitibacter sp. | reverse complement strand
GCCATTGCCGCCGATCACGATGGCGCCGCCCTTGCCGATGGTGATGGTGTCGTCTGCATCGCCAACGAGTGCGGCATCACTGCTCTGGATGAGGATGAGCACGCCAGTGTCATCGAAGGTGGCATTGCCGTTGTCGCCAATGACGATGTCTTTTCCGGTTCCGCCCGTGATCTGATCCGCACCGAAGCCGCCGATGACCACATTGAAGCCGTCACCGGAGTCGATGATGTCACCTGCGCCAATGCCGGGATCCAGCGTGGTGATGGACTTCAGGATGCCGTCGTTGCTGAAGACAATGCTACCGATGCTGCCCGTGCTACCACTGGCGCTGACGAAGGTGGCCTTGCCGTGATCGCCGATGATGACATCGTCACCGCGTCCGGTAGTGATTTGATCAGCGCCAGCGCCGCCGAGCACAATGGTGCGGCCATCGGTGGAAGTGATGGTGTCTGCGCTGCCGATGTTAGCTGCTTCCGTCTGGATGGAGATCAGGAGGCCGGTGGAATCGAAGAGAGCCGAGCCGTTGTCACCCACGAGGATGTTGAAGCCGCCGGCACTGCTGATGAGGTCGGCTCCGGCTCCACCGATGACGATGTTCTTGCCGCTGCCGGACTTGATGATGTCCGCATCACCGATGGCGTAATCTGTGGAGGCGATGCTGGCGAGGAAGCTTTTGCCATTGAGCGCGCTGAACGTCGCAGTGCCGTTGTCACCGATGATGATGTTGTTACCGATGCCCGCCGTGATCTTGTCCGCACCGAAGCCGCCGATGACAACGTTCGAGCCGAGGCCGGTGGTGATGACGTCCGCTCCACCGATGCTGGCATCACTGGAGGTGATGGACAGGAGAAGGCCTGCGCTGTTGAAGGTCGCGCTGCCGTGGTCACCGAGGATGACATCACCGAGGTCGTTGAGATCAATGATGTCCGCACCGGCTCCACCGAAGATGACGTTGTTGCCGTTGCTGCCAGTGATCGTGTCTGCGCTGCCGATGCCTGCGTCCAACGTGGTGATGGTGGCGAGGATACCCGTAGCGCTGAAGGTCGCGCTGCCGTTGTCTCCCAGCACTACGGAGTAGCCGAGGCCGAGGCTGATGGTGTCCGCTCCAGAACCACCGAAGATGACGTTGTTGCCGTCGCCGCCAGTGATGATGTCATTGCCGCCGTTGGCGTGATTGATGGTGGTGATGGCGATGAGGAAGCCACCGCCGTTGAAGGTTGCCGTGCCTTCGTCACCGATGATCACATCATTGCCGTCGCCGCCGATGATGGTGTCATTGCCACCGCCGCCGATGAGCACATTGTCACCTGCACCCGCTGTCAAGATGTCGTCACCGCCGGTGCCAGGATCGCTGAAGGAAAGGAGTGTGCCGTTGCTGTCGAAGCTGGCCGTGCCGTTATCACCGCCGAAGATGTCCTTGTCCTTACCGCCGCTGATGGTGTCGTTTCCACCACCACCGAAGGCCACATTCGTGCCGTCACCGAGGCTGATGTTGTCGTTGAAGGCGGTGCCGTCTTCAACGCTCGTGAGGCTGGAGAGAGTGCCGTTCGCATTAAAGGTAGCGAAACCGTTGTCTCCAAGCACCACATCGGAAGCGCTGCCGCCGATGATGGTGTCCGTGCCGCCACCGCCGAGCATGACGTTTACATTCGTGCTGCCTGTGCTGTCGATGTAGTCGTTGCCTCCGCCAGTGCCGTCCGCGGTGATCTTGGTGATGGTGCCGTTCACATCAAACTGCATGGAGCCGGTGTCACCGACCACATAGTTGGTGCCGCCGCCATAGATTTTATCGTTGCCGAGGCCGCCGAAAATGTAGTTCGTTCCGCTGCGGGCGTAGATGGTATCGTTGTAAGCCGTGCTGCCCGAGGTGACGATTTCACGCGGGAAGCTTGCGCCTTGATCGACCCGGATTTCACCGTCGTCCGCGAGGATGTAGGAGACGCCGGTGCCAGCGTAGATGACATCATCTCCGGCTCCGCCTTTGATAAAGTTGACGTCAGGACCGCCGTAGATCGTGTCATTGCCAATGCCGCCATTCAAGGTGTTAACACCGGATCCGCCGATGAGAGTATAGCGCTTGGAGGCGTCGGTGGTCAGGATGTCGATGCGGTCATCACCGCTGCCGCCATCAATGGTGTTCATCAGCGTGGAACTGCCGCCTTCGATTTCAAAGGTGTCATCACCGCCGCCGCCGTTGAGGATGAGCTGGGAGGTGACGCCGCTGCCAATGTAAAGCGTCTCGTTGCCATCACCACCGTTCATGATGATCTGCTTCACGCCGTAGTATTCAGCGGTGCGGCCGAGGTAGCGGACTTCCACGGTTTCAGTGCCATCAGCCTGAGTGCTGAGGTGCGTGATCGTGTAGGTCGGATTGGCATCGCCAGAATGGAAGTTACGTGTGGCTCCATCTCCAGTGGTCAAGATCAACTGACCGGAAGGGCCAACACCAGAACCATCTGCCAGGCGGTTGCCCTTGGAATCCACGGCGAGGTAAGCTGGCACAGGCCGCTCAAGGTAGCCGACGTCAAAGGTCGCTCCAAAGGTGATCGAGAAGAAGAAGAAGTCGATGGTGACGGAGCCATAAACACTGATGCGGCCAGAGTTGGAATCATAGCTGAAGCCCGCATTGAAGCCGAGGCCGAAACCGAAGAGATGGAACGATCCACCGGCACTGGCGCTGAAGCCAAAGTCGTTGCCACCATCGAAGTAGATCTTCGCGTCAATGTGGGCATCGAAACCGAGGAAGTTGTTACCCACGGAAATACCACCGTGGAAGGCCATGCCGAAAGCGCCGTTCGACTGAACCCAGCCGCTGGCTCCGATGGTGGCAAGACCGAAGAACGAGGCGGAGGAGCTGAAGGTGAAGCCCCACTGACCAAGACCGAGTTGAACGCTCGCGCCAAGACTGCCTCCGATGGCGTCCGTAGGCCGATTGAAAGTGCCACCGATCTGCACGGTGAAGGACGCGTCCATCTTGAACATTTCCACCACCACGATCTGACCGCTGAGGCCGATGAAGATGGAACGCTTAGGCACGAATACGCCTGCCAGGGTGGCGTCCTGGGCACCGGTGTTGATGTAGATCTGGCCGCTCGCATTGATCTTCACGACTCCACCGATGTTCGTGCGGACGCTGACATCTGAGACCATGAGGAGACCTCTCAGGGAAAGAACCGCATGAACATTGATGGTGGTGTTGAGAAGGTTGCCAGCGAGGTTCATGTAGGCCGTGCCATCCAGTCGGAACTCGCCTCCATCAAAGGTTAGTGCGAGATCCGCATCCGTATCCAGCACCCCTGCGAGGATGAGCGAGCCATGGATGAGGACTCTGATGCCCGTTTCCACCGTGTAAGGTCCAAGGGCCAGATCAACAGTCTTCGCTGAACCGGTGGCATTGACGCTGAGCTTGAAGTCAGCATTGAATTTCAAGCCGACATTATCACCGAAGCCGCCGTCCAATTGCAGTGAGACGACGCCGAGGATGCCGTTCTTGGAAATCTTGAGAATGCCATCTGCACCCGCCTGACCGAGCGGCCCCATGTCAACCTTCACCTGAAGATGCAGGTCGATGTCTCCCGTGCGAGTGACGAAGGCAAAGCCGCCGCTCGCCGTGAAGGCATCCAGCAGTGTGATGGAACCATAGCCCTTGAGCTCAAGGTAGCTGCCCAGCGAGCGGTCGTTCCCATAATCAGGAGCCCCAGGCACAGTCACCGTGCGGTAGGTGACATCATCCGTGGCGTCATCTGGTGTGCCGCGATCATCCACGCGTGTGCCCTCGATGCTGTTGCCCTTTTCATCAACGATGGTCGGCACGACAAACAAAACATCCTTCACATCGGCGATGTCGAAGACCTTATCAGCGCCGAAGGTGTTGGTCACCAGCATGAATCCGGCGTTGATGGCCAGTCCAGGAATATTGACCAGATCCAGGGTGATGTGGATCATGGCGGCGAAGC
>JANYJH010000042.1 GCA_025361865.1 Phragmitibacter sp. | reverse complement strand
TGTCCTTGCCCGTGGTGCCAGCGGTGTTCGCGCCGTATTTCACGGTGGAGAAGCTGTCGTGGTTGGTAGGGTTTCGCCAACCACCCAAGACGCACATCTCCTCTTATCATAGAAATTAAGTCTGACTAAAAGCTGCGACTTGAGCAACCTCTTTGCAGCACTGGCTGAAATCCACAGGCGGTTCAAGACGCAACCTACTGATCTCTGACTACGACCTACTCAAAGTGCAACTTCGCAATATCAGTGCGGCGTTGACGGCCATCGAAGCTGATCTTCTCGGCGGCTTCGTAAGCCTGGGTGCGGGCTTCTTCGCGGGTGCCGCCTTGAGCGACGACAGCGAGGACTCGACCACCGTTGGTTTCAAAGATGCCGTCTTCGGATTTCTTAGTGCCGCAATGGAAAACGCGCACGCCATTGTCACCGTGAAGGCCACTGATCTTGTCACCATTCCGGCTGGTCACCGGATAGCCAGCGCTGGCGAGGATGACGCAGATGCTCCAGCCTTCGGCGAAGTGAATCAGCTCGGGCTTGAGTTCCCCTTTGGCAGCGTTGAAGAGATAGCTGACGAAATCACCGCGCACCATCGGGAGCACGGCTTCGGCTTCGGGATCACCAAAACGGCAGTTGTATTCCAGCATCTGCGGACCATTCGGCGTCAGCATAATTCCGAAGTAAAGGAAGCCGCGATAGGGCAAGCCATCCTTCCGCAAGCCAGCGACCGTGGGCTTTACGATGCGTTCTTCGATGTCCGCCAGCATGACCTCATCCACGAGCTGGCGTGACGCCACCGCGCCCATGCCGCCAGTGTTCGGGCCTTCATCGTTATCGCCGATCCGCTTATAGTCGCGGGCGGGCATGAGGATGTGATATTGATCATCACAGACGCTTACGAAGATGGAGACTTCAGGACCAGTCAGGCATTCTTCGACGATGAGATCACCTTCACCAAAGGCGCGCTTCGTGAAGACTTCATCCAAGAACTCATCCGCGCTGACGGCGTCTGCACAAACGGCGACTCCTTTGCCTGCGGCCAGTCCATCGAACTTCAAGACGACGGGATATTTCGTGATCGCGCGATGCGCTTCATGCTTCGTGTGAACCACGCTGAAAGCGGCTGTGGGGATGAAGTGACGTTGTAAGAAATACTTCGCAAAGGCTTTGCTGGCTTCGAGTTGCGCGGCCTCTTTATACGGGCCCCAACAAGGGATGCCGACTTCCGCACAGAGGTTAGCCAAACCGCGATCTTTCACTAGATAGGCTTCTTCTCCGGCCACACAGAGGTCCACTTTCTCACGCTGCATGAAGGCGATGAGGTCCAGCAGATCTTTGGCCTCCACTCGCTGTGCTATATCCGCGATGGCATCGCTGCCGGGATAGGCATACAACTTCGCGTCCGGTGCGCTCTCGCGTAGTGCGCTCAATAGGGCGTGCTCGCGACCTCCTTTGCCAGTTACCAGTATCTTCATGTGACTCAGAACAGTGTATCGTAAGCGCGTCCGGGCTTGTTTTCGTGATAACGCACGAAGGCCTCATTCACCACCGCGTAGCCGCCGGGGGTAGGATAGTTTCCGCTGAAATACCAGTCACCACACTCGGGTGAGATGGCTTTGTGCAGGTTCTCAATCGTCTGGAAAATCACGCGCAGTTCGCCCTTCCAGGTGAGGTTCGGCGGGAAGACCAGTTCAGCGATCTTCGCGGAGATTTCATCATCGGTGAAAGGATCATAGATGGCCTTCACCGCGTTCACCTGCTCAGTCACAGGCTTCTTCAATTCTTCGAGGCAGCGCTGGTAGGTGTTCTCGATGACATGCCACATGTTGCGCGATTTGAGCAAGGCGATGGCGGCTTGGAAAGCGATGAACTTGCCCAGCTCGCTCATATCAATGCCGTAGCAGTCCGGATAACGAATCTGCGGTGCGGTGGAAAGGATGACGATGCGCTTCGGATTCGTCCTCGCAAGGATGCGCAGGATGCTTTTCTTCAAGGTGGTGCCGCGCACGATGGAGTCATCCAGAACGACGAGATTATCCTTCGGCGTCACGATTCCGTAAGTGATGTCATAGACCTGTGAAGCGAGCTGGTCACGGCCATCTTCCTGGCTGATGAAGGTGCGCATCTTCACATCCTTGTGCGCGACTTTTTCAGCTCGCGGCCAATTGCGCAGGATGAGGTCATCCACCTTGGCTTCGTCCAGATGCCCATTGGCCATCATCGCCATCAAGGCGTCCTTCACTTCTAAGCGGCGCATCTTACGCAGCCCGTCCGTGAAGCCATGATAGGCGGTCTCAGCGGTGTTCGGCACAAAGCTGAGCACGGTGTCCTCAAGCTCATTACCGACAGACGCGATGGTCTGTGGGACCAACATCTCACCGAGACGCTTGCGATCCTGATAGATCGTCGCGTCGTTGCCCCGCGAGAAGTAAATCTTCTCAAACGAGCAAGGGCGTGGTGGGCGCTCATCCGTGAAGGATTCAATGGAGAAGGTGCCGTCCACTTTCACGATGGCCACATGACCGCGAGGCATCTCATGGGTTTGCTCTTCCTCAAGTTCAAAGACCGTGCGCAATGCGGCGCGCTCGCTGGCGAACGCCACGATCTCGTCATTTGCATAGTAATAGCAGGGACGGATTCCGTTGGGATCACGCATCACGAAAGTATCGCCATTACCAATCGCACCTGCAATCGTATAACCGCCGTCCCAGTGGGCAGCGGAGCGTCGGATCACCTCGGCGACATTGAGTTGTTCACTGATGATGTTCGGGATGTCACGGCCATTGATGCCTTCATCACGCAGCTTGCGATACAACTCCGTATGCACTTCATCGAGGTGGAAGCCGATCTCTTCCAGCACCGTCTGCGTGTCCGTGCCGAACACGGGATGCTGACCGCGCTGCATCATGATTTCGTTCAGCTCGCGTGTATTCGTGAGATTGAAATTCCCCATCACCATCAGACTGCGTGTGGGCCAGTTCGTGCGGCGCATGTAGGGATGGAGGCAACCTTTGCCAAAGCTCCCTGACGTGCCGTAGCGCAAGTGGCCGAGATAGATCTCGCCCGCCATCTCGAACTCCGCTTTGACCGCTTCAGGATCGTCCTCAAACTTCAGATAATCCGTTCCGTTCTCTTTCGCTTCTTCCTTGCGGACCTGATTGTGCCTGCGGGAGAGACGATTGTATTCCTTCATCTCATCGCCGAAGAGTTCGCCCATCGCTTCCACCGATTTTGCGGAACGGATACGAAACATATAGGGCAGACCCGGTGGCATGTTCAGCTTGCAACAACCGATGCCCAGTCCGTCCTGACCGCGATTGCGTTGCTTTGACATTAGCCCATAAAGGCGGTCGAAGCCGTAGAGGGTGCTCCGATACTTGTCATGGTAGTAGGCCAACGGCTTTAAAAGCCGAACCACTGCTATACCGCACTCATGCCTAATGGGATCACTCATTCTTTAGGATTCAGGGGGGCGCAATTTATGGCGCGGATGCAGAGGTTGGCAAGGCGGGAAAAAGATTCTTCGTGTTTCGGTAGCACAGCCATCTTGGCTGTGGGTAGAACAGGCAGCCAGCCTGTTGTCAGAGATGATTCAGGCAAGATGCCTAAACCACCCACAGGCTAGCTGCGAAGCCGCGAAGCGAACCCTGTGTCACTACTGAATAGGTCATGAAAAAGGCGGGGACGAATGAACGCCACCGCCTTTGGATACGAGTAGCTCCTGATCGGTAGGAGCGCTTATAGACTATTGCTTGGGCTTGACTGGGTATTTGTCAGGAGCCTTGTCGAATTTGTCTTTGCATTCTGCGGTGGCAAAGGCAATGCGCTGGCCCTTGAAGTTGCTTCTCAGAATGATGCGGATGGGCTTGCCACAAACGGGGCACTTATCATTCACAGGGTCAATGGCTGAAGCAACGGAGGCCATTGCAAGAGTGAGGGCGATGACTGAAAATAGCTTTTTCATGGATGTGAACTTGATTTATATTTCGTAGATGGGGCGTCCAGACTAAAAGTCAGAACCTCTATCCAATGTTAAGATTCATTATATGATGTTCAAGAAATAACTTCAAAGACGCACGCCTCACGGCTTCCCATGCGCAGATAGTGCTTTCTCTTATCCGCTTTAATCCTTCTTCCAGAAGCCTCAGACCACTTCGATGGTTACCTCGCCGCTACCATCCACAGTGCCCAGCATGACAGCACCTTCACCGCAAGCCAGCGCCTTTTCAGCGTCCTCTGCGGCCACGATAGCCACCCAACCAAAGCCCATGTTAAAGGTGTGGAAGGCATCATTGGCATCCACATGCGCAAGCACTTTCTGAACGACCGGATTATTCCAATAAGGCACTTTCAGATGGGTGCCATGATTCCCAAAAATCAGAAGGCGGCCCAAGTTCTCATGCAATCCACCGCCCGTAATATGGGACATAGCGCGGAGTGAAGGCACGTTCTTGCGCAAGTTCTCCGACTCTACATGGTAGAGTTTCGTCGGGAGAAGCAGCGTGCGATATTCTTCATCCGTCAGTTCGAGCTTCTCCGCCTCGATCACTCGACGAACCAAGCTGAAACCGTTCGCGTGAAAGCCCGCGCTGGGGAAACCGATGAGCACATCCCCGCGCTGGATGGAGGTGGGATCAATGAGGTCTTCCTTGTTGGCTGCACCAATGGCAAAGCCGCTCAGTTCAATGACTCCATCCGCGACCATGCCGGGCATTTCAGCCGTTTCCCCACCCGCGAGGATGCAGCCACAGGCTTCAAGGTATTCCACCATACCGGCGATGCAGCGTGTGATCTTATCCTTCTCCAAGCGGCCAATGCCCACGTAATCGAGAAACAGAAGCGGATCGGCTCCGGTAGTCAGCACATCGTTCACGTTCATGGCCACGAGGTCTTTACCTGCGGCTTCGAGTTGATCATGCTTCAGAAGAAGCTCGATCTTCGTGCCCACACCGTCGCAACCGGTGACGATGACTGGATGCTTGTAAGCACTCAAATCATAAGCTGCGGCGAACAAGCCGAAAGCTCCGGCCAACTGACGCTTCTGCTGCGTGCGCTTCACCAACTGGCCGATGTCGCCGACCAAGGCTGCGGCTTCGCGGATGTCCACGCCTGCCTGCTTGTAGGTGTGGCCCTTGGCGGGCTCGTTGGATTGATGCGCTGCGGAGGTGGTGTAAAAGGAGGTGGCGTCGGACATGGTATGAGAAAAATCAAAAGTGAATCAGGCAGCGATGGCTTGGTGAACAGACTTGAACATGTAATAGCCCCAACCGTGCTCAGCGCCATTCCAATCGGGATCATAATGGTGCTGCTTAATGGTGAACCGCTCAGGGTGCGGCATGAGGCCAAAGACTCGACCGGTGTCGTCTTGCAACCCAGCGATCTGATGCGTGCTGCCATTGACATCGGAGCTGTATAGCAAAGCCGCACGACCATTCTTAACGTAGTCACCTGCGGCATCTGCAATACCGACAAAGCGGCCTTCTGCGTGGGCCATAGGCAACTCGAAGTTATCAGGAAGCTCGTTCAGATAAGGGCTGGCAGCGTTCTTCTTCAAGCCCGTCCAGCGACAGATGAAGCGTCCGCTCGTGTTATGAATCAAGCTGCCTTCGGGCAACAGGCCGAGCTGAGTAAGAATCTGAAAACCGTTACAAATGCCCATCGCATAGCCGCCGCGATCCACGAAGCTTTTAAGCTCTTCGCCTATCTTTGACTTCGTGGAGAGCTTCGCAAAACGACCTGACATGACGTAGTCGCCATAGCTGAAACCGCCGGAGAAAACGACGAGTTGGATGTCCTTCAAAGAACTGAGTTCGAGCAAGGCGCTGGGAAGCACCTGCGTTTCAAAACCCACCGCTTGCAAGGCGCTGGAGGTTTCAGCATCGCAGTTGGTGCCGGGGAATTTAAGGAGAAGGGCTTTGGGTTTGGTCGCCATATAAGAGAATGTTGAAACCACTGATCCGAATGAAGGTGGTTAGTAATACTGCTTGAGCCCGTTCTGCCAGATGGGTTTGAGTTCAGCGATGGAAGCCTGGATGAGCTTGTCATCGCCATTGGTAATGGTGACCTGACCGTCGTCAGTAGTCTCACCGATGACCGTGAAACCTTGCTCTTCAGCCAAGGCCGCATTTTCTGGCGCGATCTCAAACACGATGCGCCCCGGTGTCTCGCCGAACAGATGTTCTGCGGCAGGCGTGTCATCAAGGGTCGGCACGTTCATCAAATCAACCTTCAGCCCGGCTTTGCCAGAGAAGCCCATTTCTGCGAGCGTGACGGCAAGACCGCCTTCGCTGATGTCATGAGCTGAAAGCACCATGCCTTTCTTCACGAGTTCATAGTAACGGTGATAGCTCGCGAAGGTTTCTTTCTCATCAAAGGAGGGGCCGTTCGGGAAGTCGAGCGCATCGTCCTCGCCTGCCTCGGCACCTTGCATCAATACCCGCGCAAGAACGCTGCCTGCGAGGCCACTCGAGGCTTGGCCAACGAGACAGAGCTTGTTGCCCGCCTTGCGGATGCTGGCTCCGACAACATGCTTCGCGTCTTCGACGATGCCAAAGCCGCTGAGCAGCAGAGTTGTCGGAATCGAGATCGGACCTTCACTCGTTTTGAAATAGTTGTAGAAGGAATCCTTGCCGGAGACAAAGGGCGCGCCGTAAGCCTCGGCGGTGATCGCCATGCCTTTGGTGGTTTCCACTAAAGCTCCCAACTCGCGATGGTCATCAGGATTGCCCGCGCAAAAGTTATCCAGAATGGCAATGCGATCCGGGTTCGTTCCCATGGCCACTAGCTGGCGCACGCATTCATCCACACAGGCGCGGCCCATGAGATGCGGCTGCGTCTTGCCCCATTCAGGAAGGATCGCAAGGCCAAGCGAAACAAGCTGGTCACTGCCATCCACGCGCAGCACGGAACCATCCTGAGGCGCATCGCCAGAAGCACCAGCGAGCGGCTTGAGAACGGTGTTCCCCTGCACTTCGTGATCGTATTCACGGATGATCGGCTCACGCGAGACGATGGCAAAATCTGCCAGCAACGCTTTGAGCAGTTGGTTGCCCGTTTCAGGAGAATCATCGAATGAGATGAAGCAGCCTTCGTCCTCGCTCTCGGTGGTCGTCCACTCCCCTTTCATGTGCCGACGTGGCGCTTCATGAAGCTTCGAACAATCCAAGCGGCAGACCGTTTCACCGTGATGCATGACCTTCAGAATGCCTGTGCCATCGGCCTTGCCGAGCACGCAGATTTCTGACTGGTAGATGTCCGCGATCTCCTGCATCGCTGGCAAATCCTTCTCCTCAATGGCGATGACCATGCGCTCCTGGGACTCGCTGATAAAGACCTGCCAGCTCTCCAAATCGGGAGCTTTCAGCGGCGCATTCTCCAGCCAAATCTCACCGCCCGTTTCGCTGAGCATCTCTCCCGCCGCACTGCTGAAACCGCCAGCACCGCAATCGGTAACGAACTGAATCAATCCCTTCTCACGGGCTGCGAGAATGAAGTCAGCCACCTTTTTCTCTTCGATGGGATTGCCGATTTGCACGGCCGTTTGATCTTCTTCGTGGCTCGCTGTGGTCAGCGATACACTGGAGAAAGTCGCGCCTTTCAATCCATCGCGCCCCGTCCGACCACCCGCAGCGATGAGGATATGACCGGGCTTCACTTCCTTCGCAATGTCCGCGATGGGTATGACGCCCATCGTCCCACAGAAGACTAGGGGATTGTAGATGTAAGTGGGATCAAACTGGATGGCCCCGCTGGTCGTCGGAATGCCCATGCGATTGCCATAATCACGCACGCCGCGCACGACTCCACGCATGACGCCAAGAGGATGAATCACGTCCTTGGCCTTGATGTCTTCTTGCTTGGTATCCGGTGGACCAAAACAGAAAACGTCCAGTGAAGCGATGGGCTTCGAGCCTTTACCAGCACCGAGAATATCACGGATCACACCACCAAGGCCGGTGTTCGCTCCGGCATAAGGCTCAATGGCACTCGGGTGATTATGCGTCTCCGCCTTGAGGCAGACAGCGAGCTTGTCATCGAGCTTCACAAAGCCTGCATTATCCACGAAGGCACTGAGCACGAAGTCAGGCTTCCGTTCCATGATGCGGAACGTCACATTGCGAATGTAGGTCTTGAACAAACCATCCACGATCTCGGTTTCACCATCTAGCGTGTGCTCGATGCGGGCTCCGAAAATGCGGTGCTTGCAGTGCTCGCTCCAGGTCTGCGCGATGACTTCGAGTTCAACATCCGTCGGCTCGCGGTTCTCATCACGAAAGATCGTCTGCACCGCCAGCATATCGGCCTTGGAAAGCGAGAGCTTCATCTTCTGGCTGAGCGCCAGAAGTTCGTCCTCGTTCAGACTGGAGATGGGGATGTGGCGGTAGATGGCTTTGGACATTACAGAAAAGGCTTGAAGGCTGGGGTCGGATAAAACGCAACGGCGTTCGCTAGGCGTTGATGACCTCTGAATTTTGGATCGCTGGATTGACGATGTCTCTGACAAAGAGGGCTGAGTCCGCTCCTTCACCGAAGACATAAATGCGGGTCTTTAGCAAAAGCTTGCTCAGCGTGAAGGCGGGGGCTTTCAACGTGCGGTAATAGCTAAGAATGGCCTCTTTTTCGAGATCCAGCGCTCCACCCTTCATGCCGTAATCAAGGATAAAGGCATATCCGTTCCATATCGGAGCCTTGTCCTGATGAGCCTCCTGGCTGATGCGATCTACCAGTGCTTCATGGACGAAAGCATCCAGCGCAGTGGCATCGCCTTCGTAATCGAAGAGATAGCGCGTGGTCTTGCGGAAACGCAGAGGCGTCGCGGGTGGTGCGTAAAGCAGCGACTGGGCATCGCCTTCAACGTCGAACTTATTGGTGATTTCGTAGGTGGTGGTCACAAGAGAATGAAATGCTTAAGTGGCGTTGGCTTTGCAATACTGCTCGAACAGTCCACGAGCGCGATAAAACTCCACTTCGGCAATGCCGACTGCACGCAATCCAGTCTTCACGGCTTCAGCATTCGTTTGCGCAAGCACATGCTGGCGGATGAGTTCCATCTTTTGAGTTTGCAGCGAGAGGAACTCTTTATCAACGACAGGTGTGTTCGGCCATTTGCCTGCGGCTTGGCCTTCTTTCAGCACCTTGGTGAAAGGCTGTCCGAGCTTTTGCGCTTCTCTCTTGGCGTCATTCACACCCGCAAACCAATCGGCATGGACGATCTTATAGTAATCGCGCATGGCCTGTTTGTTATAGTGGAGAACGACCTTCTTACCCTCTGTTTCAAGGTAACTCGTGGCGCGGAAGCTATCGGTGTCGATGGTATCTACGAAGTAGAAGTCGCCATTGTCCACTGCGAATTCCCATTTGATGTCCCAGAGCAGTAGGCCGATTTCATCAAGGAGTTGACGCACCGCCCAAGCTCCAAGGATGCTCATCTTGATGGTATCCAGGAAGGCTTCTCCTTTCATCCCACTCATCAGCAGGGCTTCCTGCTTCGAGACATTTCGATCTTCCGGCTCGTGCTTGCTGGTGAGGTCATAGATGGGACGAGGCAGGAATTGCCAAGCCTGCATGGGCTGCGTGAGGCCGAGTTCGTTCTCATAAGCGCGCTGGTCGGCATCGCTCAGTGTTGCGTATTTACGAAGCACGGATGAGCCTCCAGTGATGCCAAAACGCACGATGTATTCGAGAGCGATGACGAAGCTCTGAGAGGCGTAAAACTTCGAGTAGTCGTAAACAAAAGCGCCAAGGAATGGCTTTTGATCTGGCTTCAACGCAGCGAAGCGACGCACGACATTGAAGGCGCTGGGATTGGCTGGAGCACCTTCAGTGGCGATGATGCCCGTCACCGCATCCATCATCCCAATATGATGGGTCTTAGCTCCTTCGCGTAGCATTGCTTCGAGCGGGCCGCGCTGGATTTCAGCACGGAAGGCTTCGTCCATATTAGGATCGTTTACGATGGCTTCGTGAACTTTAGCCCATGTCTCCGGCTTGCCCAGTCGGGTGTAGAGTGCGTGACGGAAGGTTGCGCGTGCGATGTCCGAGCCGGGTATGTCAAAGATGCTGCCGACATCAAAGACGCTGCCAGCGCTGGTTGTTTCACAAACCATCAGGTCTTCACGGCCAGGCACGGCATAGAGGCGTTGCACAGAACCGACGTAGATAGGTGGGCCGAGTTCGGAAGGCGTGACGATGGGTAATACTGAAGCAGACATGCGTAGATCGGGAACGTTTTCTCTCAAACAGAATGCACCTAGGCGCAAGGAGTTTTCAAATTCCATGTTTCAGATGGATCAGTTTTAAATAGCTGACCTTGAACCCCGCGCTAGTCAGAGCTTCAATAGCCCGCGATGCCACTCATACACAGTCTTTATCCCCTGCTCCGTCCATTGCTCTTCAAACTGGATGCTGAAACAGCGCATGAATGGACCGTAAAAATGATGCGGATGGCACACACGCTGGGCTTGCTCGGCACCCCCAGACACGATCCAAAAACTGCCGTAGAAGTGTTGGGACTTACGTTTCCCAACTGCGTGGGCTTGGCTGCCGGCATGGATAAATCCGCGTCCGCAGTTGAAGCATGGTTCGCGACTGGTTTTGGGTTTGTTGAAGTAGGAACGCTCACCCCTAGGCCACAACCTGGAAATCCCACGCCGCGCTTGTTTCGACTCAAAGAACACGAGGCGATCATCAACCGTATGGGGTTCAATAATCCGGGTATCGATTCCGCTGTTCACAGATTAGAGCGAAGAACGAGCAATGGCATCGTAGGTGTAAATATTGGGAAGAATTTCAATACCCCCAATGAGCGCGCCGTGGATGATTATCTCTATTGCCTCCGAGCGGCTTACGCTGTCGCTGATTACATTGCAATCAACATTTCTTCACCGAATACGAAGGGCTTGAGAGATTTGCAGGCTGAAGAACCACTGGTTCGTTTATTGAGCGTGCTCAAGGAAGAGCAGATGCGCTTACAAGCGCATCATGGACGTTATGTTCCCTTGCTGGTAAAGATTGCACCTGATCTTGGACCTGAACAAATCGCGATGCTTGCGCGAGTCTTCACTACACTCCAGATCGATGGTGTTATTGCCACGAATACTACGCTTTCCCGCGATCCAGTCCAGACTCACCCTTTAGCGCTAGAAGCGGGTGGTTTGAGCGGTGCACCACTGACGAATCGCTCAACTGAAGTTATCACGGCGTTGCGCGCTGTATTACCTACAAGTATTCCCATCATCGGAGTAGGCGGTATTCTAGGGATAGAGGACGCCACTGTGAAGCTGCAGTCAGGAGCATCGCTTGTCCAGCTTTACACGGGCCTCGTTTATCGAGGGCCTATATTGGTCTCGCAAATCGCTGCATTGAAGTCAAAATAAAAAATGGGTCATTGTTGAAAACACGCCCTTCTGGACACACTGATATAGATCAAAAAACCCCACTCTTGCGAGTGGGGTTTGGATACTGGCAACGACCTACTTTTGCGCAGCCTTTCGCTGCACTATCATCGGCGCGGCAGTGTTTCACTTCCGTGTTCGGAATGGGAA
>JANYJH010000039.1 GCA_025361865.1 Phragmitibacter sp. | reverse complement strand
GGACGCAGTTGGCGAAGTGATCCCGATCACGAACGAGGCGATCAAAGTAGTCCTTCTGCCAGAAGGTGCCTGTCCTTCCCAATAGCCTGTTGATCCGCACAGCACTGTGTCGCTTCCAACTGTGAACGATCTCCTCCAGCTTCCACGATTTGTTCAAAGAGGGGCGGTATGATACCGCCTCTCCTTGCTTATCCTCCAGGGAAGGGCTGTATGATACCACCCCTCCGTGTTTTTCCTTCGGCACAAACAGGACGTGGACATGATTCGGCATGATGACCCACGCGATGTGAACGCAGCGCTCACCATCGAAATGCCGCAACACATCCTCAACATGCACACGACACTCCGCATCACGCAGCGCACAGGAACCATGCCCCGCGTCCAGCCAGCGCTCCATCGCGCCAGAGAAGCGGCGATGATACTCCGCCTCCCCTTCCGCAGTCCACGGCTGTGGATGATGAACCAGCCATGCCTCGCGCTCGACTGACCATTGATCGAGCAGATGTTGCGGAATGGCGTCGGCAAGGCGGAAGGTGAGGAAATAGACCGCGCCATTCTGCTGCCAATGCGGCAGGCGATTGCTCGTGACCACAGTTTCAGCAAACGGATTGAAGAAGCGGAGAGCGTCTGGGTCCATAAACCGTATGATAAAACCATGTGAAGACGCTTTGCAAACACTGCTGAACGACCGTTTTCCGAGAAAAACTTCTCGCCGCCCGTGCTGTTTTTTGATACATTTAAACTGTTCTTGAGGGTAAAAGACATGCCACTCGCCACACAACAGCCGCCCGCCGTGGATATGGAACTGCCCTCCTCTGAAGAATTGGGCGGTATTCATGATCATCATGATTTTCTCTGCTGTCTGCTAGATTACATTCCTGACCGGATTTACTTCAAGGATAAGAGCGGCCGCTTCGTTCTCGTCAGCCGCGCAGAAGCTGAATACTTGGGAGCGAAGGACCCGGCGGAGGTGATCGGCAAGTCTGATTTTGACTACTTCGAACCCGCGCTGGCTCAGACTAGTTTCGATGACGAACAAGGCGTGATGCGGACGGGAACGTCCATCACGGGAAAGGTGGAAAAAAAGGAACTCTTGGATGGCCGAACAGGATGGGCACTCGTGGCAAAGATTCCGTTGCGCAACTCAGATGGAGGAATCATCGGCACCTGCGGCATTTCCAAAGACATCACGAAGCTGAAGGAAACGGAGGACGCGCTGCAGAATGCGAATGCCTCGCTAGCAGCCCAGAAGACCCGGCTTGAGCAATCCCTCACGGAGCTGCACCAGACGCATCTGGAACTCAAGGCCGCGCAACAGCAGTTGATTGATTTTGAAAAGGTTCAATGGCTCGCGCATCTCGCTTTCGGCGTGGCCCACGAAATCCGCAATCCGCTCGGCATTGTAGAGATGGGGATCGACTACCTGTCCAATAAGCCCGCGATCACTCAGGATGAGAAAGTGGCCAACATGCTGAATGAAATGTCCAAGGCGCTGCAACGTGCGGATGTGGTGATAGACGCGCTCATGGACAGTGCGCGGTCAACAGGGGTGGAAGTGAATCCTCGGGATGTCGCAGAGATTGTCGGTCAGGCAGTGAAAACGATGAAGGGCTCTAAGCAAGCTCAGGGCTCAGACGAGCCTATGGAACCGAAATGAATAGTTGCTAGCGATGATCTTCCGGCAGGAAGTTCTCGACGTTTAACAGCGAAATAAGTAGGATGATTTTCTTGTGATTTAACGCCGCATCAAGGTGCATTTGCGACCCGACCTCGACGTTAAACACAGGCTGTATCGAATTCTCCTGATCCTCTCATGCCCACTGAAAATTCACCCGCTCATGTCGCCAAACAATGGTTTGAACAAGTCTGGCTGCACCGCGATGCGACGGCGATCCACCGCCTGATGGCACCTGACATTAAGGGACATCTCGAAGGCCAGGAGATCGTGGGACCGGAAGAGTTCGTGCTGGTCTTCAAGTCGCTTCTCGCAGCGTTCCCTGATTTTGAAATCAACGTGGAAGACATCGTGGGAAATGAAGAGAATGCCTGTGTGCGGTGGCGGGCGAGAGGCACCCACAGCGGTGCGGCGCTGGGCATCAAGGCGACTGGTAAAGATGCCTCCTTCCGTGGCATGACTTGGCTTCGCGTTCAGGATGGCTTGATCGTCGAAGGCTGGGATAGCTGGAATCAAGGGGCTTTGATGGCTTCCCTGAGACAGGATTGACACGATTTCATCAGGATTAACAAGCCTGATTTAATGCTTTAGCTCTCGTGTTAATCGAAATTGAATCCTGCCATCCTGTCTGACCGAATCCTGTAATCCTGTCTAAAAGGGGACGCCGCTTGCGTGTGCCCATGTTTCGGATTAGAGAGACTGCCCTTCTGACTCCCTGCTACTGATGTCCATCGAACTGACCCGCAATTTCTCCATCATCGCCCACATTGACCACGGAAAGACGACGCTGTCTGACCGGCTTCTGGAGTCCACGCAAACCATCACGGTGCGCCAACAACAGGACCAGCTCCTGGACTCGATGGATCTGGAACGCGAACGTGGCATCACGATCAAGTCCCATCCGGTGACCATGTTCTATCCGGCGAAGGATGGCAAAACCTACAAGCTCAATCTTCTCGATACACCGGGCCACGTTGACTTCTCCTATGAAGTCTCCCGCTCACTCGCTGCGTGTGAAGGCGCGCTGTTACTCGTAGATGCTTCCCAGGGCGTCGAGGCTCAGACCGTGGCGAACTTGAATCTGGCCTTGCAGCAAAACCTTCACGTCATTCCGGTCATCAATAAGATCGACCTTCCCAATGCGGATGTGGAGAACGTGAAGAAGCAGCTCGAAGACATCCTGCAACTGCCTGCTGACGAAGCCGTGTCTGCCAGCGCGAAGATGGGCATCGGTATCGTGGATATTCTTGAAGCCGTCATCCGCCTCATTCCACCGCCAAAGTCCATCCCAGGGGAATACCTGCGCGCCTCGGTTTTTGATTCGATCTTCGATCCCTATCGCGGTGTTGTCTCTTATGTGCGCGTCTTCAGCGGCACCATCAAGCGCGGCCAGAAGGTCCGCATGATGAGCACGGGATTGGATTACGAAGTGAAGGACGTGGGTGTGTTCAAGCCGAAGATGCTCTCCACGGACATCCTCGAATCCGGGGATGTGGGCTATGTCATCGCGAACGTGAAGACCACGGCTGACGTGAAGATTGGGGATACTCTGACGGAGACGCGCAAGCCCGCACCAGAAGCGCTGCCCGGTTATAAGGAGATTCATCCTCTGGTCTTCAGCGGCATTTATCCCGTGAGCACGGACGACTTTGAAGCGCTGAAAATGGCCGTCGGAAAACTCCAGATCAATGACTCCGCCTTCACCTTCATGGCAGAAAGCTCGGCGGCTCTCGGCTTTGGTTTCCGCTGCGGCTTCCTCGGCCTGCTGCACATGGAGATCGTTCAGGAGCGTCTGCGCCGCGAGTTCATGATGGATGTCATCAGCACCTATCCGTCCGTTATTTACGAAGTGCTCAAGACCAATGGCGACCTGATGATCGTGGACAATCCGGTCT
This sequence comes from Phragmitibacter sp., assembly GCA_025361865.1. GTDB lineage: Bacteria > Verrucomicrobiota > Verrucomicrobiia > Verrucomicrobiales > Verrucomicrobiaceae > JANYJH01. The sequence continues at coordinate 4,068 of JANYJH010000039.1, read as the reverse complement.
TCCTGCCTCCCACAGCGGAGATCGAAGAGATTCGTGAGCCGATGGTGAAGATCTTCATCATGGTGCCCAATGAATACATAGGCGACATGATGAACCTCGTTATGGACAAGCGCGGCCAGATGGATCACACCGAGACCATTGATGACAAGCGCGTGATGCTGCATTGCCTGCTCCCCTTGAACGAAATCCTCGTGGACTTCAATGACAAGCTCAAGTCCATCACTCGCGGCTACGGCAGCATGGACTATGAACACGCGGGCTACCAAGCGGGCGACCTCGTGAAGATGGACATCCTCGTGGCCACCGAGCCTGTGGACGCCTTCACCACTATCGTTCACCGGAGCAAAGCCGAATCACGCGGAAGAGCGCTCGCCACTAAGCTCAAGGAGGTCATTCCTCAGCAGCTCTTCGTTGTCGCCATTCAAGCTGCTATCGGTGGCAAGGTCATCGCCAGCGAGCGCATCAGCGCCATGCGCAAAGACGTGACGGCCAAGTGCTACGGCGGCGACATTAGCCGTAAGCGCAAGCTTTTGGATAAGCAGAAGGAAGGCAAGAAGCGTATGAAATCCATTGGCCGCGTGAACATCCCGCAAGAGGCGTTCATTGAAGTATTGAAGAACAGTAGCTAGCTAACAAGTAGTCAGTAGCGAGGAGACAGGAGTGAGTAGTCAGACTCCATGCTGAAAGTTGCTTTGGTGGTAACATGGCTCGCTGCTAGAAATATGCTTTACGGACTACTCGCTACTCGCTACTGACTCCTGATTACTCACCGCCCCATGTTCTTTACCCCGAAATACCTCAAGCACGCGAAGTTCCTTCTCAAGGGTGTGACGCGCTTTCTCGACTATAAGCGCGACTTACTGCCCGCTAAAAAGCTGGAAGAGATCGAGGGATTGCGGGTTGATTTGGTCAATGCCATCAAGGAGCGTGCGCAAGCTCGCATTGATACGTTGACGGAGGAGATCAACCGGACTTGTGAGCGTTCGTTGCCCGAGACTCGGCAGTCGGCCATCGCAGAGAACGTGGAAGTCTTCTTCGTCTCCATCGTGATCGCAATGGGCATCCGCACCTACATTGCGCAGCCATTTCAAATCCCTACCGGTTCCATGCAGCCGACGCTGAACGGTATCATCGCCGAGCGCCATCGGGAAGACATGCAGGCTGGCTTTATGGATAAGGCCCTCGGTTGGCTCACGGGAACGAGCTACCTGAATGCGCTTTCGGACCACGAGGGAGATGTGATCGCAGGCAGCTCCGTCACGGAACATCAGTTCCTCATTTTCCGTCCTTACTGCCAGTTACACTTCGTTGACGGCCACACCATTTCCATCGGCTGTCCCAAACGTCAGCTTGAAGACGAGTTGCAGCTTTGGCAGAACATCGGCGCGAACACGGGTCGTGGCGAAGCCGCAGGTCCTGATATGACGCAGATGGTGCAGGTGCATTACGGCCAGCGCATTCATATCAAAGAGGGGCAGCTCCTGGCGCGTGGCGTCGTCCATAACGGTGATCATGTGATCGTGAACAAGTTCGCCTATCACTTCCGCAATCCTACTCGTGGTGAGGTCTTCGTCTTCACCACGAAGAACATCGCCGGAATCCGGCTGGACCCGCCGCAGCAGGGCTCCCAGCACTACATCAAACGCCTCGCCGGAGTGCCGGGTGATACCTTGGACGTGCGCTCACCAGAGCTTTACATCAACGGTGAACCCGCGAAAGAGCCGGGCTTCCGTCGGGTGATCGACAACGCAGTCCTTCCCGCAAAACGTGGTGCCTATGCTTATCAAGGCTATTCGCCAGACTCGCAGATTCCTCTTCCCATCACCTTGGCCAATGGACCCAATCGTGAATACTTCGCGATGGGTGACAACAGCTACAACAGCTCTGACAGCCGCTATTGGGGCACCGTGCCCGCGCAGAACTTGGTCGGCTGCGGTTCCTTCTGCTACTGGCCGCTGACCAACCATTGGGGCCCGATCCGGTAAGGCACCTGTGGTTTATGGATGCGGCTTAAAAAGCCGAGCTCTCCCAATAAAAAAGGGCGACTCGAACGTCGCCCTTTAGAGATATTGTCAGGATTCGTTACTAGCCCAGCTTGTTGTCGCTGAGGTAAGAACTAACGGCTTTGATGATCTCATAGAAGCTGCCGCTCTCAAGGCTGGCACCACCAACGAGGGCACCGTCCACATCGGGTTGTGAGATGAGTTCTTCCATGTTAGAAGGCTTCACGCTGCCGCCGTATTGAATGCGGATGCGCTTCGCCGTGTCTTCATCAAAGATTTCTCCGAGAACCTTGCGGATGAAGGCGTGGGCTTCTTGCGCCTGCTCAGGAGAAGCCGTGCGGCCAGTGCCGATGGCCCAAACGGGTTCATAGGCGATCACCATGTCCTGCAAGCGGCGCGAACCGACTTCAGCCAAGCTTTCACGAGTCTGGGATTCCAGCACTTCTTCCACACGTCCCGCGTCACGCTCTTCCAACGTCTCGCCGACGCACAAGATCGGGTGCAGACGTGCTTCTAAGGCGGCAAGCACCTTCGCATTCACGATGGCATTCGTTTCACCGAAGATAGCACGGCGCTCACTGTGGCCCAAGATGACGTGACGGACGCCGACTTCCTTCAGCATCATGGCGCTGATCTCACCAGTGTAGGCCCCGCTGGGGTGTTGGCTCATGTTTTGCGCGCCTAACTCTACGACTTCCGAACGACCACCCTGCATCAATTGCTGGGCCATCGGCAGCGAGACAAAAGGCGGAACGATGACGACCTGCACGGGGCATTTCTCGGGCACGACACGGAGGAAGGAACGCAGGTAGCGTTCCGTTTCCGACGGAGGATTGTTCATCTTCCAGTTGGCGGCAACGATGGGCTTACGGAATACGGGAGGCATGAGAGTTGGGTTTTCTAATGAAGTTTTGGGAGTGGCATTTTACCGATGAACGACAGGCCGTAAAACGATTTTGTTACTTTCACTTATCCTGAAGCGCGGTCACGCCCGGAAGTTCTTTGCCTTCTAGGAGTTCTAGGCTGGCACCACCACCCGTGGAGATGAAGGTCATCTTGTCATCGAGCTTGGCTTTCTTTACGGCCTTCACGCTGTCGCCACCGCCGATGATGTTCTTCGCGGCGGTGTTGGCGGCCATCGCTTGAGCGATGTCGAAGGTGCCTTTGGAGCTTTCCTTGATTTCGAACACACCCATCGGGCCGTTCCAAATCACGGTCTTAGCCTTGGAAATCTCTTCGGCAAAAAGCTTTACGGATTCAGGGCCAATATCGACACCCTCCCAACCATCCGGGATGCTTTCGCCAGCAGAAGTGAATTTGATATTTCCGAGCTTCTTGGCTGCAAAATCAAATGAGTCAGTGATCAGCGAATCCACAGGAATGAGCAGCTTCACACCGCGTGCTTTAGCTTTGTCCAGAGCAGCTTGGGCAATCGGCTCCCACTCCGGTTTGTAGAGACTTTTACCAATGGAGATGCCACTGACGAGCTTCATGAAAGTATAAGCCATGCCGCCACCGATGATGATGGTGTCTGCCTTTTCGAGCAGGCGGTTGATGACGCCGATCTTATCGTTCACCTTCGCACCGCCGAGAATCACGACGAACGGACGCTCGGGATTTTCCAACTCGTCATGCAACCAAGCGAGTTCCTTCTCCATGAGCAGGCCAGAAACGGCAGGCAAAAAGGCTGCCACACCTGCTGTCGAGCTATGGCCGCGATGCGCTGAGCCAAAGGCGTCATTCACATAAATCTCGGCGAGATCAGCCATTTGCTTGGCTAGTTCTGCATCGTTCTTTTCTTCGCCCGTGTGGAAACGGACGTTCTCCAGAAGAAGCACGCCGCCATTGCTCAAAGCGAGGGCTTGGGCCTTGGCATCCGCGCCCACGCAGTCATCGGCGAACTCTACCGGACATCCCAGCAGCTCACTGAGACGGGTGGCTACGGGCTTGAGGGATTGCTTGGGATCACGCTGACCATTTGGACGGCCAAGGTGGCTGCACAGGATGAGCTTCGCACCTTGAGCGATCAAGTATTTCAAGGTGGGCAGAGTCTCATTGATACGGG